>NZ_CP113916.1:1200000-1500000 GCF_029395455.1 Lactobacillus sp. ESL0785 | reverse complement strand
GATTAGCGCTTTACAAACAGTTTTATTCGATGTATGGCATTCATCTGTTAAAAAATCCTGAACTAGAATCGGCAATGTTTGATAATGGATATTTGCAGGCATTACTTGCAAAGGGAATAATTTTCACAATGCAATTGTTATATATTTTAATAATGATGGGCTGGAAAATTAAAAAAATGAGGATTAAAGATATTTTGATCTTCACAATGTACGTCCTAATTGGCTTCACTGAAACCTCACTGCAGCACTTTGAACTTTTTATACCTGTCGCAATATTATTAGCATCTAGTGTGCAGCAGGGTAAAGATGCAAAATTGCAACCCGAAATAAATTAAAGGTTTAAACATGAAAGTTTTTAAGAACTATTTATATAATGTTGCTTATCAGATTTTTATTGTACTTGTACCATTAATTACTACACCGTATATCGCTCAAGTTGTTGGCCCTAAAGGAGTGGGAATTAATTCTTTTACTACTGCTACAATGCAATACTTTATTCTGTTGGGTAGTATTGGAATTAATTTATACGCCGAACGGCAAATTGCCTTTGTCCGTGATAACAACAAACTGGTTACTCAAACTTTTTATGAAATTTTATTTTTAAAAATCATTACAAGCGTTTTGTCGTTTTTACTGTTTCTGATTTTTTTGTCATGTGTTCAGCAATATCATATCTATTATTGGGCACAATCATTTTCGCTGATTGCATCTGCTCTTGACATTTCATGGCTTTTTATGGGCGTGGAAAACTTTTCTGTAACTGTTATTAGAAATTTTATTATTAAGATATTAACAGTAATTAGCATTTTTGTTTTTGTTAAATCTCCAGCAGATTTAGTCTACTATATCCTAATTTCATCTGTATCGTTGCTAATCGGTAATTTAACAATGTTTCCTAGTTTAAAAAAGTACGTTGGTCGGCCTGACTTCAAGTCATTAGCTATTTTGCGCCACCTTAAGCCAGCCTTAGTATTATTTATTCCGCAAGTAGCTTCACAGATATATTGGGTATTGAATAAAACTATGCTGGGGTCATTAAAAAGTGTCCAGGCAGCAGGTTACTTTGATCAGTCAGACAAAATTGTAAAGATGCTTTTAGGAATTGTTACGGCAACGGGAACCGTGATGTTACCGCATGTTGCTAATGCCTTTGCCAATAAAAATTATCACAAAACAAAAGAATACTTATATAAAAGTTTTTCATTTGTTTCCGTAATCTCAGTACCAATGACGTTTGGATTGTTAATAATTGCGCATAAGCTTATTCCGTTATTTTTAACGGCCCAGTTTTCTGATGTAATACCAATTATGATGGTTGAATCTTTTGTGATTTTGCCAATTGCCTGGAGTAATGTGCTTGGTAATCAGTATTTATTGCCAACTAATCAAAATAAAAATTATACTGTTTCGGTTATTTTGGGAGCAATTGTCAACGTGCTTTGCAATATTGTCTTAATAATTTCAAATGGTGCAGTGGGTGCTGCACTGGCAACAGTTATTTCGGAAACGGCAATAACCGGCTATCAACTTTGGGTAATTCGAAGACAAGTGAGTTTTCGTGAGTTATTCTATGAATTTGATAAATATTTACTTGCAGGACTAATTATGTATTTATGTGTCTTAGGGCTTGATCGCGTGGTTGCTACTAGTTGGTCAATGTTAATAGTAGAAGTTATAGTGGGACTTGTTGTTTATTTAACAGTATTATTTGTTTTAAAAGCTTCAATATTGGTAGTCCTTAAAAAGTTAGTTAATTAGATCGTTTAGAAAATAATTTAGCAGCGATTATGATTAACAAGTAGCCAATAATGAAGCCTAAACCATTGGCAATCACGTCATTGATGTCAACCCAGCGGGATGCTAGTGATAAATTGTCTAAAATAAATTGGGTTATTTCAATGAGGCAGCCAATTACAATACCAGTGATCGTTATTAACTTTAATCGCCACTGGTATTTTGTGATTACTGCAATAATTATCCCTAAAGGAACTGTCATTAGAATGTTTAACCAAAATCCTAATTGACCAATTTCTTGAAAGGGAACGTAGGCTACGGGAGCTTTACCGACCATAATATAGGAAATTTGATGACTACCAGCGGGCAGACTAACAGGTAAATTGGGTGAAAAGCATAGATACCCTACTGTTCCTATCAGGATAAGTAGTAGCAGCCAAGCTGCTGTGTAGAAGTACTTTTTCATAAATTTAATCCTTAGATATACATATTATTTATTGTAAAATTTTAACCGTAATATTTTGTTTCTAAACTAAAAACGACTTCCTGTGAGAAGTCGTTTTCTTGATGTGAGAAATTTTACTTTCTATATATAGTTATATTATTTGTTCTACCGAGTTGCAAGCTTTATTTAAAATTATTTAGGTAGAATGTTATTTAAGCTAACAAAACGGCATCGTCTTTTAATTCCGTACCAACGTGTTTTTGGAATAAAGCCATTAACCGTGGCACAGTCATTTTTTTCTTTTCTTCTCCAGCAAGGTTTAAGGCGATTCGTCCTTGATGGAGCATGATTAGACGATTACCGTAGTGAATCGCGTCTTCCATATTGTGAGTTACCATGAAAGCCGTTAGTTTTTGCTCGCTGATTAATTTTTCTGTTAATTGCATAACGATAATTGAAGTCTGCGGGTCAAGAGCCGCCGTATGTTCGTCAAGCAAAATTAGATCAGGACGTTTAAGAGTGGCCATGAGTAATGTAATAGCTTGGCGCTGACCGCCAGAGAGCAGGCCAATTTCAGTTTTTAGGCGATTTTCTAAATTTAGGTCAAGCTGGGCAAGTTGCTTTTTGAAGAATTGTCGATCTTGCTTTTTAACACCAGCGCGAAAAGTGCGATGCTGACCGCGTTTCATTGCGAGAGCGAGATTTTCTTCAACACTCAAACGAACAGCTGTCCCCATTTTGGGGTCTTGAAAAACACGGCTAATACTTTTGGCTCTTTTAGTTACAGATAATTTAGTGATATCTTTTCCATTTAGGATAATTTGTCCTTCCTGAATTGGTAAAGTGCCTGCAATGCTATTGAGTAAAGTTGATTTCCCAGCACCATTACTGCCGATAATAGTAACGAAGTCACCAGCAGCTAGTTTAAGATCAACGCCGCGTAAGACGCGATTTTCATTAACTGTGCCTTGTTCAAAAGTTTGGTGAAGATTTTTAATTTCTAGTACGGGTGACATTTTTGGTTCCTCCATGATGGTGATGTAATAAGTGAAAATTAGGTAGCGCAAGGCAGATAACTAATACCAAAGCTGAGGCCAGCTTAGCGTCAGAAGGCTGAACGTTCATTTGAAAGACTAGGGCTAAAATAATCCGGTAAACAATCGCCCCAAGAACTAAAGTGAGTAAGCGAGCACTAATTCCTAAATTATGTAATAGTACTTCTGCAATGATAATTGAGGCTAGGCCGACAACCAAAGTCCCGACACCAGAGTTCAGGTCAGCAAATCCGTTATTTTGGGCAAGTAAAGCACCAGAAAGAGCAATACAGCCATTAGAAATCATATAACCACAAATTTTCATACTTTGAGTTTTAATCCCATTAGCAGCACTCATCTCAGGATTATCACCAGTTGCTCGCATTGCTAAGCCGATTTCCGTTTTGAAGAAGGCAACCAAAATAATAATTACTAATAAGGCGATAATGAGCCCCATTACAATGACAGCGTTAGTGCGGGCTAAGCCCCAATTTTGGGCAATAGTAAAGATCGTATCTTTGCCTAATAATGAAACATTGGCGGCGTTTTGCATTACACGTGAGGTAATTGAATATAGTCCAGTCATGGTTACAATTCCGGCTAATAAGTCTGGAATTTTCAATTTAGTATTTAGAACGCCCGTAATTAATCCAGCAATCATTCCACCACCAAAAGCCGCAGCTGTAGCTAAAATTGGGTTAATTCCTTTAATTAAGCACATTGTTGTAATTGCTCCGCCAAGTGGAAAACTGCCCTCAGCAGTCATATCTGCGAGGTCTAAAATCCTAAATGTTAGGTATACACCAATGGCCATTAGGGACCAGAGTAGACCCTGTGAAGTTGCTGAAATAAGTAAATCCCCAAAAGTATTCATCATGTTTTACTATCCCCTTTATTTTTTAAATTATTTAGGTGCTTTAATCGCATTCGGATTAATGCCTAATGCTTTGGCCATTTTTTTATTAACTACTAATTTTAAGTTAGCGGCTTTTTCGACAGCCATATCTTCTGGTTTAGCCTGCCCAGCTAAAATTTTAGCGGCCATTTTACCAGTTTGTCTGCCAAGGGCCTCGTAATCAATGCCGATAGTAGCCAAGCCACCAGTTTTGACTTGGTCAACTGAGCCTGCCACTAGCGGAATCTTCTTGTCTTTAACGACCTTGCCAACAAGTGAAGCTGCCGAAGCAAAAGTATTGTCTGTTGGTACGTATATTCCTTGAACCCTATCTGCTAAAGTTTCGGTAACTTGTTGAACGTCATTGGTGGTATTAGCCGTCTTAACGACTGCTTTAATGCCAGCCTTTTTAAGTGCGGCAACTGCGAGGTCAGCTTGGATTTTAGAATTAGCTTCACCGGCATTGTACATAATGCCAATGGTCTTAGCTTTCGGAGTGATTGATAGCAGTAACTTGATTTGTTTATCAATTGAAACCATATCAGTTGTTCCCGTGACATTTCTACCGGGTTTAGCTTGCGAATTAACAAGTTTAGCAGCTTTAAGATCGGTAACGGCTGTTACCACAATGGGAATTTTAGTTGTCGCATTTGCTAAACTTTGTGCGGCTGGTGTGGCAATGCCTAACAACAAGTCAGATTTTTCATTAATTAATTTGTCACTCATACTCTTTAAATTGTCTTGACTGTTTTGGGCGTTTTGATAATCAATTTTAAGGTTTTTGCCTTCAACGTAGCCACCATCTTTGAGTCCTTCTTTAAAACCTTGATAGGCTTTGTCAAGCGAAGGGTGCTGGACAACTTGTAGGACACCAACGTGCTTGACGGCGGTTTTACTAGTTTTATTTTGACTGCAGCCGCCTAGTAATAGTAGACCAGCTAGACTAACGCCCATAATTAATTTTTTAAGATGATAATGCATGATAATTTCCTCCAATAAAAAAATACCCACTTATTTCTAAGCGGGTATCCCAAAATCATCATAAAAATTAATTGCTGCGATTAGCCACTTAGAAGTATGTGACTAATTGCAACCAAATTGCTTTAGCCATCATAGATAAATTCAAACTTGCGTTCCGTTTGAATCCATCTAGATGAATCCAAACACTATCTATAATAGCTAAAGTAAAAACGAGTATTTAACTGTAATCTGTAACATTCTAGTGTGTTCATCAGAATTACCTCCAACTCTCAATGTTAAAATTATAAAATACTTAAAAAATAAAGTCAATATAATTAAGAAATTAGTTTAAAAAATTAGTGTGAATGATTTGCTCGAACTCAGCTAGTCGTTGGTCAAAGGTAGTAAAGGCAGCTTCTAAATAATCCGGCTTAGTCATATCGACACCAGCGTGTTTCATAATTTCGGTAGGATAGTCACTGGATCCAGACTTAAGATAACCAAGATAAGCTTCACGTTGCTTATTTGTACCATGAACAACGTTGTTAGCTAGAGCTGTCGCAGCCGCAAAGCCAGTGGCATATTGATAAACGTAGAAATCATAGTAAAAATGCGGGATTCGAGCCCATTCTTTGGCGATGTCACCACCGGATGCAACACTATCACCGTAATAACGTTGGTTTAATTGACCATAGAATTCGTTAAGGTGGTCAGCAGTCAGAGGTTTACCTTGAGCATCCTGTTCGTGCAACCACTGCTCGAATTCTGCAAATTGGGTTTGTCTGAAAAGTGTTCCTTTGAAAGAATCAAGATAATAGTTGAGGACAAAGGCACGCGTCTTAGGATCAGTAATGTGGTCTAAAAAGTATTCTGTTAGAATATTTTCATTAGTTGTTGAGGCAATTTCGGCAACAAAAATTGGATAATCACCATAAACATAAGGCTGAGTTTCACGGGTGTACATACTATGGACAGAGTGACCAGTTTCGTGAACTAAGGTATAGAGCGAATCGATATTGTCTTCCCAATTAAGCAGTTCATAGGGATCAGTATCGTATGAACCACCAGAGTATGCGCCAGTAACTTTATTTTGCGATTCGACTACGTCAATCACGCGATTGTTAAAAATATAATCAACATGTTTTAAGTAATCACTGCCTAATGGTGCTAGTGCCTGTTTAGCTTCTTGTTTAGCTTCAGCAAAAGTATATGAGATTGCTGGTTTACCGGTTAGAGGCACGTACATGTCCCACATTTGTAATTTATCTAACCCTAAAATTTGTTTTCGGAGGTCAACGTAGCGATGAAGTAAGTCAAGATGAGTGTCAACTTCCTTAATTAAAGTATCGTAAACAACAGTAGGAACGCCATTTTCATGTAAGGCACTGCTGCGAGCAGAATCATAATGATGCACCTTAGCAGTATAGTTGTGTTCTTTGACAACCCCAGAAAGTGTTGAAGCTAGTGAATTTTCAAATTGGCCGTAGGTGGCATACATGACATCAAAAGCATTTTGTCGCACCGAGCGATTTTGCGATTGAATTAACAATGAATATAGACCATCAGAAAGTTGAACCATTTCACCAGCGTCATTTTGGACATAACCGTATTCCATATCGGAATTAGTCAATACGTTAAAGGTGTTTTCTGAAATTCCCATTGCATCACCAGCATCGGCAACTAGCTTTTCTTCTTGGGCTGACAAGGTATGCGTCCGCATTTGGTTAATTTGGTCAAGCCAGTGGCTGTATGCTGTTAATCGCGGCTCTTCTTGCTTAAACTCGGTTAATTTTTCTTCAGAAATACTTAAAATTGCGGGATTAATAAAGGCTGTTGCAGCCGCAAATTGACTAGCTAAAGCTTGAGCCTGAGCAACATAACCTAAATAATGAGCATCTTTTGTATCAACATCACTAGACATGGTTGCATAGACGTAGAGTTTTTCTAGCTTACGGCCAACTGCTAAAATCTGCGTTAAACCAGCATATAACTTTTGACCGGATGTAACAAAGTCTGCTACTAAATTGCTTAAAGTTTGTATTTCATTTTTAACTGTTGTATATTCATGTTCCCAGTCAAGATCAGATTTGAAAACGCGGGTTAAGTCCCATTTTAAATGATCAGGGACATCAGTTCTTTTTGGAATTGCCATTGTAAAATCTCCTTTTATGTATCTAATTAATGTTAATAATGATTATGCGGAAAAGCAAAAAATAAGATATTATTAATTATATTTGATAATATTTTAATTCAAGTTTAAAAGTGTTAAAAATACATTTGGACAGTTATTGAAGGGAATAATTAATAGGAATGAATCCAGATTCTAAACGTAGAGAAACTTACCGTAGAAAACGGTCTTCTGCAAATCTTCATCGTAATCATGCCTTTGCCGCGCCGGCTGCGGCGCTAAAAGGAAATGTTTTTGCCCGCATTTGTGGGATTGTGGCTGTTTTGTGTGTAAGCTTTGGACTTGCTTGGGCAGCACACATGTATTTTGCCTTGCACAGTGCTCTTGATGGTGAAGGGGGCAATTTTGCTACTTCAGCACGGATTGCTAATAAGGAGCCAATTTCGGTTTTGATTTTAGGTGTTGACCAAGGAATTGAAGGACGCCATGATCAGGGTAATTCTGATACTTTGATTTTAGCAACAGCTAATCCTGGTAAAAACAGGGCAACAATGACGTCAATTCCGCGGGATACTTTGGCTAATATTTTAGGTGATCCTAATAATAAATATAATATGTTTCGGGTAAATTCAGCTTATGGTGTTGGTGGCAGCAAAGCATCAATTAAAACAGTGACTGCATTAGTAAATGTACCAATTCATTATTATATTGAGGTAAATATGAAGGCACTTAAGAGTCTTGTTGACGCAGTTGGTGGTGTTGATGTTAAGGTGCCTTTCAGTTTTTCATATGATTGGTGTAATTTTCATAAAGGTAAGCAACACCTAAATGGTCGCCATGCAGTGGCATATGTGCGGATGCGTCATGATGATCCACGGGGAGATTATGGTCGGCAAATGCGGCAGCGACAAATAATTACGTCAGTTGCCCATAAGGCAATGTCAGTTAATACAATTGCTAACTACCATAAATTGGTTAAAATTTTTGATAAATATGTTAAAACCAATCTAACTTTTAATGATATGTTGGCTTTGGCTTTGAATTATCGCGGCTGCATGGATGATCTTGACAGTGGCTATATTCAGGGCCATGATGCCTGGATCAACGGCGCATCAATTCAAGTAGCATCAACTGCTCAGCTGCAAAAAGCTTCAGATTTAATGCGGACAAACTTAGGCTTAGATAAAGAAGTTCTAGATAATGATGAAACTAGACTAAATAAGCTTAATGATGAGCGGAATAATATTAAGTGGAAAGACCCGAATGCATTTACTAATTATCAAATCTATTCGTCAGTAGTTGCGGATGATCCTGGCAGTTCAGATACTACTACTAATTCGACTAATAATAGCAATTAAAAAGAAGGAGGCCAAACGATGCATAAAAAATCACTTTTTCCCATTATTTATGGCATGCTTTCTGCATTAATAGCGTTTATCGCGGTCTTTTTTATCTGCTTGCGCAGTTTTCGCTGGTCGCTGCCAAGTGCAATTTTAGCTGGGGGATTATTTGCTATCTGTTTCTTTGTTCTGTCATGGTTTCGCGGTCATGCTTCAGTAGAAATTAAGCGAATTACCCAGGAATATCATCTATCTGATCAAGATTTGGCTCGTATTACAGGGATGAAAGCAAGTGACTTTCCGGTTTATCAAGATAAATTACAATTGATTTTACCTAAGCGTTATTGGCCTAAAATCTTGGAAGCCTTGCAAAAATACGAGCGTGAGCGTAAACAAGTAGAATTGTAATAATAAATAAAGGTATCTGATTTTTCAGATACCTTTTTTGTTTGTAAAAAAGATAGTTAAATTTATAATTGAATAAATTGTGGGAAAGGTTATCATTGATAATAAAAGGTATTTTTATTATAGGAGGAATTTACTTTGAATTATAGGGGTAGAAAGCAATTAATTAAAGTGTTTTTGAAGAATAAGAAGGCAAGTCGTAATCTACTTGTTGGAACTGCAGCTCTTGGTGGTATCCTTGGCGGCTTGAATATGGCTAATAATCAGGTTCATGCGGCAACTCAAAAAACAACACAAATAAGTGTCCAAAGTGTTAAAGTTGTCGCAAAAGCAGCTAAATTAACAAAAAAATCTTACGTTTATAATGGTAAAGGTAAGAAAATCGGTAAAAAGGCTTTAAAAAAGAATAAGAATATCAAGGTTTACGGTACTAAAACTATCAAGGGTCAAGCTTACTATAATTTAGGTAATGGTAAGTATCTTCCCGCTAAAAAAGTTAAGTTAGCAACGATAGTTATGACGCTTGAGAAGACCAATATTTACAATAGTCAGGGTAAGCTAACTGGTAAAAAGACGTTTAAAAAGGGTAGTAAAATTAAAACTTATGGCATTAAGACAATTAAAGGGAGAACTTATTACAGTTTAGGTAATGGTAAGTATATTTTGGCTAAAAGCATTACACCTGCTGTTCAAAAACCAGCTGCCAATAAAACAAAGACACCTGCAGCTGGATCGGATACCAATAATGCAGGATCGGTAAGTTCTAGTGCGCCAAATAATTCTGCTTCAATGAGCAAGCCAGGTAAGCCAAATTCTGGTAGTCAGGCATCAGCAGGTAATAGTGGTACATCAGTACCAGGTCAAGTGCCGACAAATAACAATAACTCAGCGAATAATTCAAAGCCTAATAAGCCGCATAAACCAACTAATAGTGGTTCTTCAAATGCAGCAACTGGCAATGGAACAGGTTCATCTAATACTTCAAGTGGTTCTGGTTCAACTGCTGATAGTAATCCAGGTACTCCAGTAACGCCGCCGGCAGATAATAGCGGCTCCTCGAGCAGTACTGCGTCTAGTGTGCAAAAGGCAGCAATAAAAATGCCAGCAGGATATAAGCGTGCTGAATTATTAGATGCATATAAGGGACATCCAAGTGCTGACTTTATTGAAGCTTGTAAGCAAGGGATGAAAGATAACGCCTTTGATAAGTCAGATAACGTTGATAGTGCTGGTGATGATACAACAAAAGTCGACCCAACTAATTTAACGTCTGAGCAAGAAAAAGAAATTAGCAGTTTTACTTTGCGCTTAATTAATGAAGCGCGAACAGCCTTAGGTTTAAAACCATGGATTCAAAGTACAGGTACGCAAAAATTGGCTGATGATGTAGCTGCTGAATATACCGAAAACGATAAATCTGGTTTTGAAGGTCACTACGTTGATGGAATTGTTCGTGCGGCTAGAAAAAATGGTTTGAATATTGCTGGACAATATATTGAGGATATGTTTACCGTGTCCGGCTATGATAAACAGATGACGTTGTCTGACCTTAAAAAAGTTATCTATTGTGGTTTAACTGACATGCTTTTTGGTGGGGTTGATGATTCGACTTCTGTTGCTAATTTAGGTAATAGTGAATGGAAACATGCTGGTAATTTGTTAGGTACAGAAACGTATAGTGATGGTACTACTGTTAATGAGGATAATGATGAAGATTACTTTGGCATTAGTAGTACATATGTAAATGGTAAATTTTCAATCCATTATATTCACGTATCTTCTTACTATATCAATGGGGCTTATGGTCAACAACATAATTGTATGTTTGATCCGGGAAAAGATGCTACAGGAGCTGACATTGTTGTACCTAATGCTGGTGATAGTGTTGCAAAAGAATTCTCGCTTAAAGATTTTAAAACAGAAATTTTTAAGGATCTAAATAATGATCGTACAGATAAAGGCTTAGCAGTAATACCTAGGAGTAAAGCCTATAATCAGGCTGTACAACAGTTTGTTAAACAATATACTAATTCGACGGATCAACCTGAACATGATTTGTCATATTATTATGATCAAGCTGGTCTTAAATGGAATGGCTATGCAATGTATACAGGTACTATGGGGACTTCGACAATAGAATTTGCAGATAGAGTATTTGCCAATCTTAAAAATTATATTGCATCCAATGTCACACATGTTGGTATTGGTGCTCAAGTGCTATCTGATGGCGAAATTCTTGTTTATCTAGTCTATACTTGTTAATTACAAAAATTTAATGAATAAATGGCACTTTAAGCGATTATACTTGAAGTGTTTTTTAGAATAGCTTATTTGGTAGCTATTCTAATTCTGCTAATTAAATTAAATATAGCCTATATAGACATGATTTTACAGTTGGACTTGCTTAATTAAACAGCTGAGTTTTGTATTCCTTTAATTGTTCACAATATCCGGCTTAAAATATGTTGATAATTTAAAAGCTTATATTGCATTTTTTAATAAATATTTAAATTAATTATTATTTATGGCTAAAAACTTATATATAGTTAGCTGAAATAATTAAAATATGTCTTCCTGTTGTAAGCGCACTCTTGATTTGTACATAATTAGTATTATCATATAATACATAAGTTTGTATGGTATTTATTATTATTATGGAGGTTTGTAAAAGTGGATTTTAATAATAAACGTAAATTACAAAAAGATGTTGCCAAAGCATTAAAAAATGAGCAGTTTCATAAGACTACTCGTAACTTATTGGTAACAACAATTGCTGCTGGTAGTGTTCTAAGTGGACTAACATTGGTTTCTAAGGTTAATCCTAATCTAACTAGCTCAGTTGTTGAAGCAAGAGCAGTCAACAAAAAGATTGTTAAAGTGCATGCTGAGTCAGCTAGAGTTAAGAAGAATGCAGCTGTTTATAATAAGAATGGCAAGAAAATTGGTTCGTCTCTTAAAAAGGGTAAGGCAATTAAGGTCTATGGTACTAAGATTATTAAGGGTAAAAAGTACTATAATTTAAGTCGTGGCAGATATGTTCTAGTTGCAAACATAACTGTGGCTAAAATTATAACGCTCACGAATAAATCGTATATTTATAATAGTAAGTGTGAACTTGTAAGTAAGAAGCCACTTAATAAAGGTGAAAAAATTAAGGTCTATGGTATTAAAACCATTAAAGGTAAGAAATACTATAATTTAGGAAATGGCAAGTATGTTCCTGTCTTGAAGACAAAGGCACCTGAATCAACAACGCCAAGTAAGCCAAGTAATAGCAATTCAGGTAGTGCAAATAATAGTGGTGCAGCAACGCCAAGTAAGCCAAGTAACAGCAATTCAGGTAGTGCAAATAATAGTGGTGGTGCAACAGCGCCAAGTGCTCCAAGTACTGGTAATTCAGGAAGTACAGGCAATGGTGGTGCAGCAGCGCCAAGTAAGCCAAGTACTGGTAATTCTGACAATACCAACAATAGTGGTGCAACGCCAAGTAAGCCTAATAATGGTAACTCTGACAGTAGTACAACCCCAAGTGAACCGGGTAAAGTCTCTAGAGATATAGCTTCTGTTTTAAAAGCTGTTTATCCAGGAATAAAAAAAGTTAACGATGGTTTAAACAGCTTAGGCGGTAAAATTACTGATCCTAAATATGTACAATTGCAAGCTGATATTGAGCAAACTCTGAAGGATATCAAAGTTTTAGCATCTTATACTGATGTAATTGATTTTCAGAAAAAGCTTGTACCAGTTCATAACGATATGGCTAGGATTAACCAAGAATTAGCAGGAATAGATATTGATCCTGATTTAGTAACTGTTTGGGATGGTATCCGTTCAATAGGTGATAGTCTTAATGATGAGCAAGTTGCTAATTTAAAAGAAATTTATAATACTTTTAGCAATTATAGTGGTGACGATGTCACTTTGAATGAAATTAAAGATCTTATTACTTGTGTGCAGCCGGGAATGCAAAAAATTTGCCTTGCTTTAACTAGTTTAAGTGCTGACTTGAAGACAGGTGAATATGATGCAATTGAGAACGATATTAATACTTTTTTAAATAATCAAGATATAAATAAGCTGCCTGCTATCTATGAAAATTTTTATAAAGATATTCAAGACCTTGCTAACACTGAGAACGGCAAGCATGTTAGTGCGGATATATCAGATCTGTTAGCGGGTATTGCCCTTACTGGACAAAGCTTTGGTACTAATGGTTCTACACAAATTAGTGAGCTTCAAGATATTTATGGTAAATTAGCAGGTTTGAAGGGTAATTCAGATCCAAACTTAGCTGCAATTGGTGACCTTATTCAATTACTGCAACCAGACTTTTTAGCGATTAATCATAGCATTGAAACTATTAAAGCTGATGCAGGTAAGTTACAGATCCCTGAAGAAACAATTCAAGCCAAGATAGATGATATTTTACAAAAAATTAGAAATTTGCCAATTGATGATCCTCAAAATATTATCTCTCATAAAGGAGATTTAGAAGCTATTTATCAAGATCTAGTTGGTATTGTCGCTCCGTTTGAAGATTCAGATATTAAGAATCAACTTGCTAGTATCTTAGGTAGTATTCAAAGTATAAATAATAAACTAACGCCAGATGAGATTGCAAAATTTAAGACTATTTATCTAGCATTAGAGAATAATCAATATACTTGGTTAAATAACATAAAGTAAGGTCTGTGAACTATTAATAGTTGCTAATTTGGACTAAAAAATAGTGCTGGTATAAAAAGCTAGCACTATTTTTTATGCTTTTTTAAAAGCAAATTTGCAACTGCTTTAATCTAAATTAACTTGTCTTCAACTAAGCATTCAGCAATTTCAACCGTGTTCCAGGCTGCACCTTTAAGTAAGTTATCAGCCACAATCCACATATTAAAGGCACCTGGATTTTCCTCATCAGCGCGAATGCGACCAACGTAAGTTGCTCTCTTACCAGCAGCAGTTAATGGTTGTGGATAAAGCTGCTGTTTCGGATCATCTTGAACAATAATTCCAGGCATCTTACTTAATTTTTGGCGTAAGTCAACAGTTGTTGCTTGTTGGTCATTAACTGTAAAGTAGACGGACTCACCATGTCCTAATTCAACGGGAACACGAACGCAAGTTGCCGTTACTTTAATATCAGAACTGTCCATATCATTAAGTAAAATCTTTTTCGTTTCATGAATCATTTTCCATTCTTCATGAGTGTAGCCATTATCTTCAAAAACATCAATTTGTGGCAATAAATTAAAGGCTAATGGGTAGTGGTGGTCAGCGCCTTTAACAGGAGTAATTGCTGCGGTCATTGGTTCGTCATTTAGTCGTTGCTGTGCTTGCTCAAGCATTTCATTCCAAGCAGCTTGTCCAGCTCCAGAAACTGCTTGATAAGTTGAAACGATTACTTGCTTTAACCCAAAAGCATGATAAATTGGCGCTAATGCCATAACCATTTGGATGGTGGAGCAGTTAGGGTTAGCGATGATGCCATGGTGCTGCTTAAGTTGAGCGCGATTAACTTCAGGAATTACTAAGGGTACCTCGGGATCCATTCGAAAAGCGCTAGTATTATCAACACAAACTGCTCCCTCGTTTACAGCAATTGGTAAAAATTTTTGTGAAACACTGCCACCAGCTGAAGCTAAAACTAAGTCGATGTTTTTGAATGAAGCAGGTGTTGTTTCTTCAACTGTTAGTTGTTGGCCGTTAAACGATAAAGTCTTGCCAGCAGATCTTTTAGAAGCCAGCAGCTTTAAGTTCTTCACGGGAATATTTGCTTGTGCCAGCTCACTAATTAAGCGTCCGCCTACGGCACCAGTTGCACCTAAAATTGCGACATTATAACCATTCATTATTATTACTTCCTTTATTTATTTAAAAATTCGGCAATTCTTGAAAGTGCCTCTTGAATATTTGCTTGACTAGCTGCATAAGAAAAGCGAACATGTCCTTCACCGCCAGCACCGAAGGCACTGCCGGGAATACAACCGACACGGGCATCATGAGCTAACAATTGTGCAAATTTAACGTCATCATTACCATATTGACTAGGAATTTTAGCAAATAGATAAAATGCCCCTTCTGGAGGAATGACTTTAAATCCGAGTTTAGTTAGACCAGCACTAATGATTTTTTGCCGTTCAGCGTAAATCTTAACGGCTTCTTTAGGATCGTGATCACCGTGTACAGATAAGGCTTCGGCAGCAGCAGCTTGTGTCATATTAGGTACAGCAGTTACAAGCAATGCGTGAGTAGTCGTAATTGGCTTGATAACTGCTTGTGGTGCTGCAAGGTAGCCTACCCGATAACCAGTCATAGCGTGGGATTTGGATAGACCACTAATTAAAATTGTTCGCTCTGGTAAACACCGCGCAATCGAATAATGCGTTTGACCGTAAATTAATTCACTGTAAATTTCGTCGGATAAGACATAGAGTTGATATTCTTTGAGAATTGCTGCCAACTTCTTAATTAAAGGTTCAGAATATTCTCGTCCTGTTGGGTTGTTGGGATAGTTTAAAATAATGCCTTTTGCTTGTGGATGTTCAGCTAAGGTTTGCTTTAAGCTTTCAGGGGTTAACAAAAAGTTGGTTGCTGCTGTGTTAATCGTAATTGCTTTAATTCCGAAGAGATGCAAGAGTGAAAAGTAGAGTGCGAAAGTTGGGGTTGGAACGATAACTTCATCACCAGGATTAAATAAGGAAACAATTGTGGCTGCAATTGCTTCGGTTGCGCCAACAGTAACAATAATTTCTGTTTCAGGATTATAATCTAAATCTTGTTTCCGCTTTAAATACGTGCTAATTGCTTGGCACAAGCGAGGATCACCCATTTGGCGGCCGTAGTGAGATTCATTATTTGTAATACTTTCAACAGCTGCTTGTTTAACATGTTCGGGAGTATCTAAGTCAGGTTCACCTAAGGTTAACTTAATAATTCCGGGAACTCCGGAAATTTCTTGATCGAATTTTCGAATTGCTGATGGCGTAGTGGTTAATAAGCGTTCGTTTTCAATTTCTTTTAAAGCAGAAAATAATTTTGGCATAAGATGTTCTCCTTATTAAATAATATTTTCTAGGCCAACAACTAGATGGTCTAAGTGTTTAACTTTGGTTAAAGCTAATTTGACGCCGTGCATGAAGGAATCACGGTCAAAGGAATCTTGTCTGATAGTTAGTGCTTCACCAGGACTGCCGAATAAAACTTGTTCATGGGCAAGATAGCCGGGAAGGCGAACAGAATGGACAGGAATACCGTAGCAATCTGCGCCACGGGCAGGATTGTGATTGAAATTGGCATTGATTTTAGACTGACGATTTTGAGCGATTGTTTGTGCTGTTTTAATTGCGGTTCCTGACGGCGCATCTTTTTTATCGGCATGATGCATTTCAATGATTTCTGCATTAGGAAAATAAGCTGCAGCTATTTGCGCAAATTTCATTAGTAAAACCGCTGAAAGTCCGAAGTTAGGGGCGATGATTCCACCGACTTGCTCTTTTTGAGCTAATTTTTGTAATTCTTGGGTCTGCTCATCTGTTAATCCAGAAGTACCAATTACAGGTTGAATTTTGTGAGTGATAGCAAATTTGGTATTAGCGTAAACGGCACTTGGAATAGTAAAATCGAGCCAAATATCATAGTGACCATCAATTTCTTCTAGATTAGTAAAAAGCTTAACGGTTGCATCAAGGTGATAATCACTTGGCCTTAGACTAGATAGGTGGGGTGATAAAACTGCAGCGAGTTGGTAGTCTGGCATTTGGTTGACTAGCTTTACTGCTTTTTTGCCCATGGCGCCGTTAAAACCGGCAATTAATACTTTAAACATGATTTTCTCCTAACTGTAAACTGATGGGCTGACTTAAATCATCATTTGGTAGTGCTAATTGATGTGCCAGCTGCCTTTTTTCATCATCATTTAAGTTGACAATTGGCAGGCGACAATTGCCTGTGTGAAAGCCTTGGGCATTTAAAAGTGCCTTAACTCCAGATGGTGAAGGAAACATGAATAAGGCTGCCATTTTAGGTGTAAGTTTGCGTTGCCATGCGCCAGCTGTGGTGACTTGACCAGCATCTAGAGCAGCATACATTTGTTGCATCTGATCGCCATAAATATGTGAAGCAACCGAAATAATTCCTTGAGCGCCGACTGTCTTAGCTGCTAAACTTTGGGCATCTTCACCACTGAATACTAAGAAATCCTGTGGTGCGTGTTCAACTAAATATTCTAAGTCACTGACTGTTGTACATTGCTTAACGCCGATGATTTGCGGGTTTTTTGCTAGCTCTAAAATCGTTGCGTTGCTCATGGTGACACCTGTTCGTCCGGGGATGTTATAAATAATAATTGGCAAGTTAGTTTGCTGGGCAATTGCAGTAAAGTGGGCCAGCATCCCGCGTTGATTAGGTTTATTATAGTAGGGAACTACAACCAATTGGGCCGTAATTCCCTTAATTTGACCGACTTTTTGACTAAAATTAATTGTGGCCTGCGTATTATTAGAACCAGTGCCTACAATGATTGGCACTCGACCAGCAACAATTGCGACAAACTTACGGTACAATGCTAACTTTTCATTAGCTGTTAGCGTAGCAACTTCACCGGTTGTCCCACCGACGACGAAGCCTTGACTACCGTGTGCAAGTAAGTGATTAATGAGTTCTTCAAGTCCTGAGTAATTGATGGTGCCACCTTCATTAAAGGGAGTAACAATTGCTGTTAAAATTTCTGCATCTTTGAGTAACATATTTATCCTTTCTTAATTAATTTGTTTGCATTCTGGTTTTTAAAAAATCGCTGACAGTTTGGACACCGACCATAATTGCCTGTTCATCGGGGTTGAAAGTGGCTGAATGCAATGATCCATGATCTCCGACCCCCAGCCAAAACATCGCCCCCGGAATTTTGTTGACTAAATAGCCAAAGTCTTCACCGGTCATTGCTGGTGCGGTTTGGACGTAATTAATTTGTGGTGCTTGCTGGAGAAAAGTAATCAGGCTTGCAGTTAATTCTGGATTGTTTTCAACGGGAAAATAACCGCCCTGATTAAAATTTATTTTTACTTGTGCATGATAACTGGTAGCAATGCCAGAAGCAACTTCTTGTAGGCGCTGTTTAATTAACGTAATCATTGGTTGCGTTAAGCCGCGAATAGTTCCTTCAAGGTGAGCTTGCCCGGCAATAGCGTTGCGTACATTGCCAGCTGTCATTTTGCCTAAAGTAATTACGCCGGCCTGCAAAGGATCAATACTGCGTGAAATAATAGTTTGTACTTGTGTAATGAAAGCAGCAGCCGCAACGATCATATCATTGGCTTTTTGTGGGTAAGCTGCATGTCCATCTTGACCATAAAAGTCAACATTAATTTCGGTAGTACCAGCAAAAAGTGTGCCTTGTCTGGTACCAATTGTTCCAACTGGCAGTTCTGGAGTATCATGCAGAGCATAAATTTCAGTTAATGCAAATTGTCCTTGAAATAACTGGTGATCGTAGGCAATTTTAGCGCCACTTTGACTTTCTTCAGCTGGTTGAAAGAAAAAGACTAAATTATCTTGTGGTTGATGAGTTGCAAAGTAACTTAAAACACCAAGTGCCACTGTCATGTGCACGTCATGACCACAAGCATGCATGATACCGGGATGCTTTGATTTGTAAGGCAGATTATTCTTTTCTGCAACTGGTAAGCCGTCAATGTCGGCACGGTAGCCGATTGTTTTGTGTGGTTCGCTACCTTGGACGTGAACCATGATTGCTGTTGGCAGTTCGGAGAAAGTTTTAATTGTTAAGTATTGTGTCGGTAGGCTAGTAATCAACTTGAGCAGCAATTTTTGTGTTGCAAACTCTTGCAGTGCCAACTCAGGAATTTGATGTAATTGTCGCCTGATTGTAATCAGCTCTTGGTTAGTGAAATTCATTGGCTCACAACTTTCGCAAGCTGGCTTCTAGACCAGTTTTACTTTTGGTTTTTTCATCAACTTGCTTGATTACTTTGGCAGGCACACCAGCGACTACAGTATTGGACGCAACATCATTTGTCACAACTGCGCCCGCACCGATTACAGCGCCACTACCAATATGGACACCTTCTAAGACTGCGGCACCAGCACCAATTAGAACATGATCGTCGATTTGTACTGGCTTAGCAGATGCGGGTTCAATGACTCCAGCAATTACGGCATTGGCACCAACATGGACATTTTGACCAATAAGTGCCCGACCCCCGATAATTGTGCCCATGTCAATCATGGTATTAGCACCAATGACGGCCCCGATATTAATCACAGCCCCCATCATAATGACGGCATGCGGACCAATTTTTACTTGATCACGAATAATGGCACCGGGTTCGATCCGAGCATCAATTTGCGTGTAATCAAGCAAAGGTACGGCAGAGTTGCGGGCATTGTTTTCAAGGTGATAGCTGGTAATTTGCGCTTGCTGGGCCTGTAAAAATGGTTGGATATCTGCTAGGTCACCGAACAAAATACCGATTTTGTCATCTAAAAAAGCTTGGATATTTTGTGGTACCTCTAAGTTAGTTAAAGTCCCCTGAAGGTAAACCTTAACGGGGGTCTTTTTTTCTGCATTGCTAATAAAATCAATAATTTCTTGTGCGTTTTGCTTCATTGGTTTTCTCCTTGCTACTTAAGATAATTGAGGTCGAGTCTGGTTAAATCGGCGGTGGTTTCGCGTTTGACAACCAGCTTGGCTTTGCCGTTTTCAGCAAAAACCACAGCAGGTCGGGGTACGCGATTGTAGTTAGACGCCATTGAATACCCATAAGCGCCAGTTGCTAAAACTGCCAAGACATCGCCGGGATTACTGCTTGGTAATGGTTGGTCTTTGACCAGCACATCACCAGATTCGCAATAGCGTCCAGCAATGGTGACTGTTTCTTGTGGTGCAGCTAACGGGTTTTGGGCAAGTACTGCTTGATAATCTGCTTGATAGAGTGCGGGGCGAATGTTGTCGCCCATGCCGCCATCAACGCTAATGTAGGTGCGAACATGAGGGATTTCTTTGCGGGCACCAATTGTGTATAAGCTGTAGCCGCCTTGACCGACGATTGACCGCCCCGGTTCAAGCCAAATTTCAGGCACGGATAATTTAGTTGCTGCAATTTCTTTTTTCAGAGTTGCAACCATGTCTTGTACAAAGACTTGGGGGTCAAGTGGGTGATCAGCATCCGTATATTTAATTCCAAAACCACCGCCGAAATTTAAAACTTGTGGTTCGTAATGATATTTATTTTGCCAAGTTGCTGCTAACTGCACCATTTTTTTAACGAGGGCAGTAAACCCTGCTACTGCCATGATTTGTGAACCAATGTGGGCATGATAGCCTAAAAGATTTAGCTGCGGATTTTTGCGGACTAATTGTAATGCTCTTTCAGCTTGCCCAGATTGGACATCAAAGCCAAATTTACTATCGACTTGACCAGTTTGAATGTAGCGGTGGGTATGAGCAGAAATGCCGGGAGCAATTCGTAACATGACGTTCACTTGGCCTGCTTGCTTAGCCAGTAGCTGATTAAGCAAGTCTAATTCGTAAAAATTGTCGATGATGATGGTGCCAACATGATTATCAAGGGCTAATTTTAATTCTGCCAGTGACTTGTTATTGCCGTGAAAACTAACATCAGCCATAGGAAAGCCCGCTTGTAAGGCGGTTAATAATTCACCTGCAGACACAACATCAAGGTGACCGTGCTCTTGAGCGATAACTTGGTCAATAGCTCTGATAGCAAAAGCTTTGCTAGCATAACTAATCGCATATTTAATTCCAGTATTTTTAAAAGCGTGGTGAAATTGCCGCATTTGCTGTCTAATCTGTCCAACATCGTAGACATACAGCGGTGTTCCAAAGTCGGCTGCGAGTGTAAGTGCGTCACAATCACCAATTGTTAAATGTCCTTGCGAATTTACGTTAACCAAGTCGATCCCTCCAAAAATTAGCTAACAAAAAAGGTTCTTTTGTTTGCGCTGAAACAAAAGAACCTGAATTAATATCTGGTATCAAATTGTCGGAAGCGCTCCGTAGAATTTCTACGACAGTCCATAACTTATTTAGTTATGTCCCAGCTATTAATCCGTACTTACGAATTAATGCTTCGGCAATTTCTCCTTTCAATTAGCTTCATAGTTCAAGTAAAACTCAACTAATTTACTGATAGCAATTGCAACCTCTTCGATTGCATAAATATTATATTATTTTTAGAATTATGTCAATGATTTTAATATAAAAAATAATTTAGATGCCAATATAAAAAATATTTTTCTTGCAGATTACGAAATAAATGCTAGAATTGCAAATAATCTTTCTAAAATTTAAGTTGTATTTTTATTAAAAAAGGATTAACAAAAATGAAAGTAGTGAAGTTTGGCGGCAGCTCATTAGCAGATGGTCCGCATTTTGAGAAGATTATTAAGATTATTATGGCAGACTCAGAGCGTCAGGTAGTAGTCACATCAGCTCCGGGGAAAAGATTTGCAAATGACGATAAAGTCACAGATTTATTGATTGAATACGCAAATAGAGTATTACAACAGCAAGATGTTCAGTCAATTCAGCAGCAAATTTGGACACGGTACCAACAAATTGGTACTTATTTTGAAGTCACAAATACTAAATTAAACCAGCTAAAACAAATTTTAATAGAATTACCAACAAAAACATATAAAAATAATAGTTATTTATTAGCAGCATTTAAAGCACATGGTGAAATATTAAATGCCATGTTATTGACTATGGTTTTACAAAAACTAAACATAAATGCTCACTTTGCTAGCAGTGGTGAACTCGGATTAGTGGTATCTGCTGCACCTCAAGATGCGCAGATTTTGCCGGTCAGTTATCAAAATTTAACTAATTACCAATTACCAAAAGGCCGGTTGATTGTGCCGGGCTTTTATGGCTTAACTAAACAGGGTCAGATTGCTACTTTTTCTCGTGGTGGTTCTGATATTACTGGTGCCGTATTAGCAAATGGTTTTCATGCGCGAGTATATGAAAACTTTACTGATGTTGATGCAATTTATGCTGCTAATCCGGCAATTGTGTCTAATCCCAGACCGATTGCTAAAATGACATATCGGGAGTTGCGGGAATTATCTTATGCTGGCTTTTCGGTCTTTCATGACGAAGCAATTTTACCAGCAATTGCTGGTCAGATTCCGATTAATGTGAGGAACACTAATAAGCCAGAATTAGCGGGTACGATGATTGTCCCCGCTAAAAACTTTCATGCAGATAATGTGATTACTGGTGTCGCAACGTCTGATCATTTTGCGGCACTTTACTTGCATCGTTATTTGTTAAACCGCGAAGTTGGTTTTACTTTGAAATTATTGCATATTTTTTATAAATATCATATTTCTTATGAACATATGCCTTCCGGAATTGATGACTTAACTGTGATTTTTGATAAGCGACAATTTACTAAGGGCGTCAGAGAAAAAATGTGCCAAGACATTCGCTTGCAGCTGCATCCAGATAGTCTAGAGTGGATTGATGATTATGCCATTATCATGGTTGTTGGTGAAGGAATGCGTAACAAAATTGGCGTGATGGAGAAGATTATTGCTCCGTTAGCAGCCCAAAATATTGGGGTGCATATGATTAATCAAGGGGCATCACGAATTTCGATTATGTTGGGGACCAAGAAGAAGGATGCGCCAGCAGCTGTTCGACAAATCTATCATAATTTTTTCATAGCGGGAGATTAAAAATAATGGTGAATATAGAAAAAGTTCATGGCTCACAAAACAGCTTCTTTTTACTTGATCAAACAGAACTAGCAAGACCACTTACAATTAGTGAATTACAACGTTTAGCAGTTGAAATTGCGGATCCGCAAACAGGCTTGCTAGGAGGCAGTGATGGCTTGCTGGTTGTGCAGCCAGCAGACAATACACAAGCATTAGCACAGATGCGTATTTTTAACAAAGATGGTTCGCAAGCATTAATGTGTGGTAACGGGTTACGTACAGTTGCACGTTATCTAGCAGAAAAATATCACCAGCATGAATTCTGGGTACAAACAGCTGCTGCTAACTTGCGCGTTAAGCAATATCCTGCTCTAGGTGCTGGTGTTCCTGCCTTTAGTGTCGAGATTGCGCCAGTGTCGTTTACGCAAGCTTCTGTTGGTTGGCAGCATTTACAGACAAGCAAAATTATTAACCAAAAATTACCACAGTTAAGTGCTGACTTAAAGTTCACTGCCGTTGCTGTACCTAATCCGCATTTGATTAGCTTTGTTACTAATATTCACGCTGCGCATCCAAGTTTGGCATATTTGGGGCGTAAGTTAAATGAGGTTAATCCTTATTTTCCTAATGGAGTGAATGTTAGTTTTGCTCAAATTTTGGGGCCGAATAAATTGTTTGTTGAAACTTATGAACGCGGTGTTGGCTTCACTAATGCTTGTGGAACAGGTATGTCGGCTGCTAGTCTTGCAGGATATCTGGCAGCTCCTGAACAAGTAACTGTGGATAAGTTGTTAACAATTTATAATCCGGGGGGCTTTGTTAAAACTAAAATTCACCATACTAAGACAGATTATTGGTTGGAATTGATTGGCAATGCAACAGTAATAGCAAAGCTGCAAGTACCGGAAGAACTTTTGCACCAAGCACGGTTTAAACAGGAACAGATTAAAGTTATGCCGACAGATGAGCAGGAAGCGTATTTAAAGTTGATTGCCGCTAAGTAATAGTAAATTGCGGTATATTTGCATATAAAAAGTAGCAGCTTAATATTCACTAGAATATTAGGCTGCTACTAAGATAGCTTTAAATTTCGTCGTTAAATTTTGCAGGATTATTGTTATAACCAGCTGCTTGTTCAACGGTAACCGCACTGTCTTCTAGTAGACGAGGATCAGCTGCGCCAGGAAGATGAAAGTCAGCATTATCTGGTGGTATGACTGCTTTAGGTACTTCTTTGGTTACTTGCGGTACCCATTCGTAAGGAATGCGGTAAGCACGGAAGATTAATCCATCACCAAGATTGGGATAGACGTATTCCCAAACGATTTCTTTAGTTGGTGTTACTTCTAAGAAGCGTCCTTCAGTCCCTTCATCAATTAGCGTGTTACCGTTAGGTAATCGTTGGGCGCTGCTAACAAGCGGTGAGTAGAAGTGGTGACGGTGAAAGGGTGTATGACTGTTTGCAATATCAGTTGCGCCAAATGACCAGACAACTTCTAGGGTCACAGGATTAAATTCAATTACACGTGAAGTATCAATCCGACTTGTTTTCATACCAGTTGGTGAAGTTTGATCTGGGGCACCGTAACCTGCCCAGCCGCCGTTATTAAAGACTAAAATATTGCCAGCTCCAGGTAATCCTTGGGGAATCATGTGGGTATGATGCATGCCAATTAGTGGTCCTAACTTTTGTAAAGCAGTACTTGTGGTATAATCTGGGCCAATTTGCCAAACAATTTTGCCAGTTTGATGATCAATAATCCACATGATGTTAGCTTCGCGGGAATCCATGATAATGTTGTCAGGTTTGAAACGCTCATCACCTTCATCGTACCAATGATTTTGTCCTAAGTAACTGGCACAATTAACGTGGAATAGGTCACCTTCACCAGCACCATTGAAGCTGTCTTCATGGGTGTTAGGATCACGAAAAATAGCATTTTTTTGCAGATTAGACAGATTAAATTCGTTAAAATGATCTGTAATATGCCATGACCAGAGTTTTTTTCCGCTACGGTCAACTTCAAGCAAGACTTCTTCAAGTAAAGGCTGTGGTGAAATTCGCGGTTTTTTAAGATTATTATGGGTTAGTAGCAGCACTTTGTTAAAATCGTCTTTGGTAGTTTGTCCGGGTGCAAAATAGCCAACAGGATTACCTGCGATTTGGTAATCATGGTGTTGGCGGGCAACCCAAGTTTTGCCATAATCGCGATCAATTACTTCTTGATTGTGGTTAAAACTCCAGACAATCTGACCATCCCAGTCAACTTCAGTAATGTCAGCGTAATCTTGGTAAGCATCTAGGCGTTTGCGGCATCTAAGTGAACCAAAAATTTTACCGCCGGGAATCATTTTATTAGGAAAGCCTTGCAGTCCACGCCATTGGTGGACGACTTTTCCTGACATATCAATTAAAATCGCACCAACGCCACCAGCATTAAACATGGTGTAGCCACTCCATGTTTTAGCAGGATTATAGGTCACTGTTCCTGTTGGAAAAATATTTCTACCCATTTAAAAATTCTCCTTAAAATTATTATTGTTTATTTATTTTCAAATTTGTTTAGTAATGCCATTGATAGTGGTAAAACAATAAAGCCAACTATCATCATCGCAATTGCGTACCAGTTAATGCCGACAACTTTACCATTAATAATCACGCCAAATTGCACTTTCCAGTTGTATTCGATTAGTAAAAAGCCAACAAGAATAATTGAAATTATCGGAATAACAACATCAGTCCAAACATTCTTAGGAGCGTTTAGGACTTTTTCTTTGTTAGTACCCCGGTAAAACCGGATTACGGCAAGGGGGACAACAACAAATTCAACGAAACTGACCATTGCAGTTAACGTAATTAGGTTGGTCATGTTAAATTGAAAAGCCATCGGAATTAAAATTACCAAAATAATTGAAATAAAAAAACTTCTAATTGGAAAGTTTCGAGCTGTTCTTTTAGTCAGCTTCTTAGATAATTGGCCTTCTTTGGCCATCGCCTCTAAAACCCGCGGAATACTAAAACTTTCAGCGATGTTAACCCCAAGCATTGAAATGAGAGCACCAACAAGAATAAGGTCACGGAGGATATCATTTTTAAAAATTGCACTGATTGCAACAACTTGCTTAGTAGTCATTAAGGCCTTCGGATCAAGCTTTAATGCAACTGCAATAATGCCCATATAGATAAAAGCAATGATAAAAATTGATAGCGGGATTGCCCGCGGTAAATTCTTTTCTGGTTGCTCCATGTCTTCAGCTCCTGAAGCAACTGATTCAAAGCCCATAAAAGAGTAAAAGGCAGAAACAACTGCCATTGCTAAACCGCTAGTAGTTAATGCTGGCACGATTTTATGACCGTTTTGGCGAATTTGGTCAACCTCTGCTAGATGATGAGTTGCTCCCGTGGTAATCATGAGGATAATTGCAGCTACAATAATTAAAATAAGAGCTGCAAGTTTGCCAATGGTGGCCAAGTTCATAACGTATTTGACGACTTTTTGACCAAAAAGGTTGATGATGGTGATGAGGACAACCAGCAGTAAAAGGCCAATTGTTAAGGAAGTGGTGTTATTGGGATTGCCACCGAAAATAGAAATCGTGGATTTGACAACTCCTGTAGCCATAACCGACCAAGTAACGCTAGCCGCAAAGTACCGTAAAATCCCCATGTAAAAGCCTAACTTGTCACCAAAGGCAGCTTTAGAGTAAGCATAAGAAGCCCCAGATTTAACGACATACTTGGCCGCTGATGCTGATGAAATGCCAAAAGCTGCTGCACAAATAGCTGCAATTAGATAAACCCATAATGACATACTGCCGGCTTGATTGACAACACTAGCAGGGGTTAAAAAGATACCCGAGCCAATCGTTGTGTTGATTGCTAAAAAGACAATAGACCAAAAGTCCAATTTATCTCCTAAATTTTTATTTTTCATTTTTCTTCCTCTCAATTTAATTATTAAAAAATGGGCATGCTAGATTAAAAACCTAACATGTCCATTTTGGAACTTGTTATATAGAACATCACAATGTTAATGCACACTTGCTAGGTATTAATCTAGCAGGTTGCAATTAGGCGAGCTAGATACGGTTCATCTTGGTCCGTATCTATGATTAACGGACGTTATTTACCATAATAGGTATAAAAAACGCCTGCATAATATCGCTTAATTGTTGGTAGTAAGTGTTGCATAGTGATTAGTCCTTTCTCTTAATGATATATCAATTAAAGCACAATTTATTTAGCTGTTCAATGTAAAATTGCAAAATCATTAAATTAAAATGAACAATAACTACAATTTAACTTATTACTGGTGCATTATTTTAAAAAGAAGCCTATCTTTTTATCAAGGTCAATGATGCAATCAAAACTAAATAATAGCGAATTTTTAAAACTTTTTTTCAAAAGTTAACTGATATTGATAAAATTATTTACACATTAAACTATGCAATATAAAATTTGAATATAATAAAAATAGATCGATGAATATTCGTGATGATGCATTCTATATTTCGAAGTAGTAATCGTTGTTATCGCTTTCTATAATGTGTAAAATAATGGCGATAAATGAAAATATATTTATAGTTGGAGGTAGCGAAAATGACCCAAGATGTTATTCTTCCTGAATTAATAAGTCTAATTTATTTAATTGAACAGGATGATATTCAAATTAACTTGTGCGATAATCAGGGACCGATTAAGAGATTGGATCAAGATCAGATGGCAGCTTTTCGTGATTATGAAAAACAGGAACGGGAAAATCTGTAATAAAACTAAAATTATTTTTTGATCTATTTATTGTTTTCACGAGTAGCAACTGTTTTTAATTCATAACCACAGACAAAATAAATTAAGCACTAGTCATTAAAATTCTAATTGTTTTTACAAGAAGGGACTCATTTTGAGTTCTTTTTGCTTTGCTGACAATTTTTTACTTGAGCTAAAAAATAAACTTTATTATATACTAGAACAAGTTGTTTTGCGTGAAAGGGATGGACAATGAGTTTATTAACGGTTAAAAATCTGGGACAGAGTTTTGTTGATAAGACTTTATATGAAGATGCAAATTTTGTCCTTAATAAAGAAGATCATATGGGAGTCACGGGACAAAATGGGGTTGGTAAGTCAACGCTGATTAAAATCTTAACGGGAGAAATGCTGCCGGATGAAGGTCAAGTTAAGTGGCAGAATAAAGTTGATGTTGGTTATCTTGATCAGTATGCCAAATTGACGCCTGGTGAAACGATTCGTGGCTTTTTGCGGACAGCATTTGCATCGCTCTATCAAAAAGAGCAAGAATTAAATAAGCTTTACGCCCAATATGCTGAAAGTGGAGCTGATGAGCTATTAGAAAAGGCTGGTAAAGTTCAAACTTACTTAGAAGAGAATAATTTTTATGGTATTGATACTGAAATTGAACGGGTTGCGTCTGGTTTGGGTTTAGCAGAATTAGGTTATGATCATGATGTTGCCCAGCTTTCAGGTGGTCAGCGGTCAAAAATTATTTTAGCTAAATTGTTGCTGCAAAATCCAGATGTTTTGCTGCTTGATGAGCCTACTAATTATCTTGATGTATCTCACATTGATTGGCTAGTTGATTACTTAAATGCATTTACAGGAGCATTTATTGTTGTCAGTCACGATTATGATTTTTTAGGTCGGATTACCAATTGTATTATTGATGTTGATGTCGGTACAATCACGCGCTATACAGGAACGTTAAAGCAGGCAATGCGGCAAAAGGCAGCTAATCGTGAAACCTACCTTAAGGCTTATGCTAATCAACAGCGTAAAATTGCCAAAACTGAAGCATATATTCGTAAAAATAAGGCAGGAACACGGTCTAAGAGTGCTAAATCACGGGAAAAGCAGTTGGCACACATGGAGGTACTTAATCCACCTAAAGCTAATCGACGGGCGCGGTTTGAATTTCCGTATGTTGCGACGGCTTCTAACTTACTGTTGCAGACCCAAGATTTGGTAATTGGGTATGACCATGCCTTAGTCAAGGAAGCCTTTAATTTCTCGGTTGGTGGCAATGAAAAAGTAGCGATTACTGGTTTTAATGGTATTGGTAAGTCGACTTTACTTAAAACTTTACTAAGTCAGCTCAAGCCGATTTTTGGTAATTTTGAGTTATCGACAACGGCTAAGCTTGCTTATTTTAAGCAGGATTTAACTTGGCCCAATAACAATATGACACCACTACAATTTTTGCAGGAAGAATTTGAGCGCCAGAAGCCAAAAGAATTACGTGGTGCGTTAGCCCGATTAGGTGTCACGGCGCAGCAGGCGATGAGTCCGCTGAAGAAACTATCTGGTGGCGAGCAAGAAAAAGTTAAGCTGGCGAAGATGCAGTTTGAGCCAGCCAATTTATTATTTTTGGATGAACCGACTAACCACTTAGATCGTGATACTAAGGATGCTTTGCGGAAGGCAATTATTAACTTTCCCGGTGGCGTGATTATTGTTAGTCATGAGCGAGATTTCTTTCAAGGTGATTGGGTTGATAAGACAATCGATATTGAAACAATGAATCAATAAAAGTTAGATCAGGAAGACTGATCTTTTTTATTAGTTTAAAATTGACCTATGGTCATTTTTGAGTAATAATATTATCTATTAGAGGTAATTATGACAAATATTCACACAACACAACAAAAACAAGAAAAGCGGCAGTTAATTATGCAAGTTGCAATGCAGCTGTTTGCTAAACAAAGCTATATGCAAATTACGATGAAGCAAATTGCTGCTGCTGCTGGAGTCGCTAAAGGAACGATTTTTAATTATTTTACGTCCAAAGAAGACTTATTTATGAGTATTTTGCTTGAAAAATATTGTTCTTTTTTTAATAAGATCATGACAAATATTAACCAAGAGCCAATTATTACGCGACAAGATTTTACTAATTTAATGATTGGGTGGACGCATGAACTAATTACTGATCATGCTGAATTAGTTCGGCTAAATGCTATTCGCGGCCCAATTCTAGAGGGCAAAGCTAATATGGTTGAAACAATTAAGTGGCGTGATCAATTGTATGTAATTAGTTCTGAATTAGGAAAGTTACTAGAAGAAAAAAGCCAGCATTTGTTGACTCAGGGGCAGTTTAGTCACTTATTTATTATTCAAAGCGGGATAATCAGTGGTTTGATGAATATGTCTGCACTTACAAGTTTTAACCACCAGCAAGTAGCCTTAACTTATCCCGATTTTACGATTGATTTGACAAGAGAGGCTGAACAGCAAATCCGTTATTACTTAAACGGTTTTTTTGAGGAGAAGGAGCATCATGAAGCAAGCACAAATTCGTAATTTTGCAATTATTGCCCATATTGATCATGGTAAGTCAACGTTAGCGGATCAGATTATGGCATTAACGCAGACAGTCAGTAAGCGTCAGCAAAGTGCGCAAATGTTGGATGATATGGCAGTGGAGCAGGAACATGGAGTTACGGTTAAAGCGCGGACAGTCCGTAACTTTTATCAAGCTCAAGATGGCAGTGAGTACGAATATAATTTAATTGATACTCCCGGACACGTTGATTTTAATTATGAGGTTGCTAAAAGTCTAGCCGCTGCTGAAGGTGCGCTGCTTTTAGTTGATGCCACACAAGGCGTTCAAGCACAAACGATTGCTAATTATCGTATTGCCAAGAAAAATAATTTAGCATTAATTCCAGTAATTAATAAAGTAGATATTGCTTCAGCTGATGTTGAACGTACTCAGCAGCAGTTGCTAGAACTTGATCAGTCTTTTAAGCCGGAGCAAACGTTATTGATTTCCGCTAAAAGTGGGCAGGGTGTCCCTGAATTACTTGAAGCAATTAAAACTAGGATTCCAGCTCCTACTGGTAATAATGCACAGCCGCTCAAAGCACTGGTCTTTGATTCGGTTTATGATCCTTATCAAGGTGTAATTGTTGCGGTGCGCTTATTTGCAGGCAAGTTAACGGCGACTACTACCTTGCAATTTATGCAAGCTAATTTAACGGTTCGTCCCAAAGAAATTGGTGTATTAACACCTAAGATGCATAGCCAAAAGGAACTACAAGCAGGTGAGGTTGGCTATCTAGTGACGGGTATCAAGGATCCTAAGGAAATTCGGGTTGGTGATACGGTTACAACTAAAGATGCGCCAACTAAAGAGCCATTATCAGGTTATCAACCGGCCAAACAAATGGTGTTTGCGGGAATTTATCCTAAGAATAATGATTTTCTTACGTTAAAGCGGGCAATTAATAAGTTAAGTTTAAATGATACTTCGTTTTCGTTTGCAGAAGAGAAGTCAGAAGCTTTGGGACAAGGTTTTCGTTGTGGCTTTTTAGGCACTTTTCATTTAGAAATTATTCGCGAGCGGCTGCAGGATGAATACGGTATTGCGGTATTGACAACCGCGCCGAATGTGACGTATTTTGTTTACCTTAAAAATGGTCAAAAAATGAAGATTAATAATCCTGCACAATATCCTGCTTTTGGGCTGATTGACCATGTAGTAGAACCGTTTATTAAAGCCGAAATTATGACACCCAATGATACTTTAAACGCTGTTTTAAAATTAATTGAGCAACATAAGGGTACTTTATTAGATTTGGATAATAATGATGCTCAGCTTGTGGTAACTGCAAAAATGCCGTTATCAGAAGTGGCATATCATTTCTTTTCTGAATTAAAATCGGTTTCCCATGGTTATGCGACATTGAATACAGAGTTTTTGGATTATGAAGACGCTGATTTGGTTAAAATTGAAGTAGACATTAATTATGCGTCGGTTGATTCGTTGTCATTTGTAGTTCATCGAGTTGACGCCCCGCAAATGACACAAAAATTGGTAAAAAAACTTAAATATACAGTGCCGCGGCATTTATATCCTACTCCTGTGCAGGCAGTGGTTGAGGGGAAAGCCATTGCTCGAGTTGACGTACCACCATTACGAAAGAATGCAGCTGTTGACGGCAAACAGCATAGTGTTTCTAAAAAAGCTGCTTTGCTAAGGCGGCAAAGTTTGAATAAAAGACGTGCGGCACAAGGAGAAATCAAGTTGCCGCAAGAGGTATTCAATGTCATTTTAGAATTGTAATTAATGATTAAGGGCTGCTTGTTGAAGTTTAACTAGATATTTCTAAGTTGTACTTAATTTTCTAAACCTGTATAATGAAAATTACGAGCCGACAAAAAACGCGAGATGCGTAATTTTGTTATGAGGACACCCGCCTTAACTAGCAGACACGGGAAGTGTTGGCGTTTAGTCTACCTGATGTGAACAGAAGTAACTAACTGTTTTTATGAAAAGCAGCCTCGACTTAAAAGAGCAAGTTCTTAAATGAACTTGCTCTTTTTTTGTTATTTTAGGTATAATGCCTGTTTACCTTGTTGATTATAACTACGTTCCAGATGCCGCCAAGGAATTTTTTCATTTTTGTAACCGAAGGGATCATTAACATATATAATCCGCTCTTTTTTGTTAAAGCCAGTGATAACGCAGGCATGGGATGAAGGGGTCACGTGAACTTTGCCTTGCGCTGTTTGCCAAGTTTGCATGTCATGTACCCGGTTAAAAGTGGTTGTGGTAATAATCATAACCGGATGACCGGTTGAAACTAGCTTCATAACTTGGATAAAATCGTGTCCGGTAAAATTTTGAATTCGATTAGTATACTTTTTAGCCACTCGTTCGAGGGGCTCATTATAAACGCACCAGCCAGCATTGGCTAAACTCATGTAGCCGACAAAGCCAACGTGTGGATTACCACGATCTTGACCATTGTCAGTAAAAGAAGCAACATGGTCAATTTTTTGTGATAAATCAAGTTTGGTTACTTTAATACCAGAATATCGCAGAAGCATACTTAATGAGGTTACTTCACAACCATTAGGCAATTCAGGGTATTGGTTTTCTAAAGGAACATTTAATTTTTGCTCAGATTTTAGGGTAAGCCAATCAAATTGGTCAATTATTTTTTGAGAATTACAGCTGTAAGTTAAGATTCCGATTGCTAGAACGCCAATTAAGAGATATAGCCAAGGATTGCTAAATATTTTTTTCTTATTCATAAGGGTTATTTAATCACAAAAAAACTTTTATAACTAAAAAAGCGCTCATTACGAGCGCTTTTAAAGCAAATTAATTATCAATAATGAGGATTAGTGACGACTTGCACCAGAGAAGACGTCCATCGTGTGATCTTCGCCCTTAACAGCCATACCTTCAACGTCCATACCTGGGCAATAAACTTCGTCCATTGGAACACCTTTTTCTTCAGCAAATGCTTTAGTTAAAGTTTCCATGTCCATCAAATGATATTTCTTGTCTGGATCCTTAGGATCAACAATTTGAATTTGTGCCATCATACCAGCATCTTCGTGTTCAATGATGTGGCAGTGGTACATGAAGACACCAGTGTTTTGGAAGTAAACCTTAATCCGTACAGTTTCCTGAGGAGCAACTTCAACAGTATCCTTGTAAACGCCACGTTCGTTTGGATATGGATCATGACCGTCACGTGATACAACTAAGAAGTGAGCACCGTGAACGTGGAATGGGTGAAGCATACCATTGGTCTTATCATTGGTATTGGTTACATCCCAGTATTCTGCGCTCATCAAAGGTTGCTTCATGTCAATTCTTTGCATTTCGAATTGCTTACCATTGATCTCGTTATGGTTATCCATCGTAACCTTAGGAATTGGTGCATTTGGATTAACAACTGGATCATATGGCTTGAATAAAGTATCAGGGATGACACTGTCATCTTTTTCATACTTATGAATTCTAAATTCAACCAACTTAAAGTCATCAGTGTAAAGGTTAACAACGTCACCTTCCTTGTAGTCGCCGAAGTCAACAACTACTTGTTGCCGTTCACCAGGCCCGATTAAGACTTTAGTTAACTTAACTGGATGTTCCAAGAATGAATCATCACCAGCGATTTGAGTCATTACCAAATCATTTTCAAAGTGTAATCTCCATTCACGACGGTTAGAACCACCTAAGAAGATCAAACGTACTTTTTGGGTAGTAACATCAACGTAAGGTTTGATGACACCATTGATTACAGGGTTATCGCCGTAAACACCCATTGCGTTGTAGTCAGCCTTGTAATCGAATTGGTTATCTTCATGGAATGTCCGGTCTTGCAAGATAAGTGGAAATTCATCTTTACCATAAGTCTTAGGAATTGGTAACTTAGCTTCATTAGCATCAGTAACTACAACACCCATGGCAAGTCCCATCCAAACTTGAGCAGCAGTTGATGGACATGGGTGAGCATGAAGCCAAGTAAGAGCTGCTGGTTGGTTAACGATGAAGTCAATGTGCTTTTCTTCGCCTGGGTAAACTGGTGAGTGACATGCACCATCGTTACCAGGTCCTGAAACTTCCAAACCATGCCAGTGATAAGTAGTCAATTCTGGCAGGCTGTTCTTCAAAGTAACGTGAACGTGTTGACCCTTGGTAAAGACTATGGTCTTACCAAGTACTGGGAAGTTGTAGCCCCAGGTATGAGTCTTCTTGCCTGGTAAATATTGGAATTCACCTTCCTGTGATTCAATTGTGTACCAAACATCGTTGTTTTCGACCTTATCTGGTTCCAAAACTGGTGGAACAATTAATGGTTGGGCTTCAACATTATCAGGGATTGTGAGTTTCTTGTAACCCATACCATGATTCTTGTCAAAGTCATCTGAATTATAGAAATAATCTGTGTAAACTTTATCTGACATATTCGTCTACCTTTCAGTTTAAAATTTTTAATAAAAAATTTGTTACTACTTAAATTTATACTTGTTGAAAACGCTTGTAAAGTGGGTAAACTCATAATTTTGACCCGGGATTATAAAACTTGCCGTTTTTATTTAAATACAGGAATAAATGTTATTTAATTCGAATTTTAAATCGACCTAATGATGCGTGATTAAGCAAAAATGATTAGTATTTTTAAATATAACTTTTGTTTTTTTAAAATAAATGTTTTTTAAAAAATAAAATAAAAAAATTGTTTTTAGATTTATTTTTGAGTATCTTATAGGAAACTGGTAAACTGGTTCTTAATAAAATTGAATGAAAAAGGAATTTTTGGTTTGAAAATTAACTTACAAGATTTAACTAAAAAAATTGAACAAGAAGATTATTTACAAGATTTGATAACCGTTAAGTATGCTGAAATTAGCAAGTCAAAAGCTAAACTAAAAGAAGCAGCATCGAAGATGGTTAAGGAAACTGCCGCGGCAATCAAACATCATTCTCTAAGTCATATTGCTTTAGAAATAACGGGCCAGCGACCGGTTACCTTTGCCTTGGAAACTAATATTATTAATTTGCCGTATAGTAACTACAAAAAAGTGGCTAATTTCTTTGATAATGACAAGGATTATCCTGTATATATTTATTTTGAAACAATTTCAAATTATCTAAATGCCTCTGGTTTTCGTATTGATCAGCTAGCCACTGAAGGGGAAATAGTACAAGATGAAGCTGCAGTAGTCACTAAGTTGCTGGCAGAGCTAGCTGCAAAAATCAAGCAAGTTAGGGAATATGAAAAGCCAGCACCAGCGCCAGTTAAAAAAGCAGCTAAGAAGCCGGCAGCTAAAAAGGTAACTAAGAAAAAAGCAACTAAAGCTGGTAATACCAAAAAGAAGTAACTAAAAATGCAAATTGAATATGAACGTTCAGGGTGTAAACAATTTTTAAAAAAACATAAAAATGAAGTTCAGCTAATTAAGTCCTTGATTGCGAAAGCTTTGACAACCCAGATAAAGACAGGGATGGCTAAAGTTAAGCGAGCTGCAAGTGAGAGAATTAGCGGCCATTGTGTTTACGAATGTCGTGTCAATTTGAAAAAAATGGGGTCGGTTAGAGTTGCGTTTGTTATCATCAGTGATCAACAGGTCATGGTACTGTATTTATCGTCCACACTGCAAAAAGATGAATTTACTCATTTGCTTGAGCATAATTTGAAGGAAAATCGTTATTCTGCTACTTAAAAAGATTGGCACTAGTCAGTCTTTTTTTACTGGAAAACTATTCAAAAGTAATTTTTTACAATATAATGGAATCAATTACAGGAGGGCTTTTATGTTTAGCTGGAATTTACTTGGTGTCTTATTATGGGTCATCATTATTCTTTACTTTGTCTTTGTAATTCAAAATATTCGTAAGCGGCGAATTACGATGATTATTAAAAAACATCAGCGATTTAGCTGGCCTAATTTTTTAGTGGATATTGTGGAAGTTATCTTGCTATTGGTTAGTATTGTTTGGCTCTTTGATAAGACAATGCTGGATAATCCAGATTTAGAAGATACAAGCAAAATTTCATCAAGTGTTGTTTATCAACCATTAGTTATGAATACGGGCACTGGCAATTCAAGCTACGTTACTATTAATTCAAAGAAGAAAAAGATAGGTACGCAGACGTATACTTATTATCGTGCAGGTAAAAAAGTTCAGGTTTCCAGTGGTTTTGCAACGGTTACTTATGGTCGCAATCCATTGGATTTGAATGCAGAACGAATTCCGTATAATGTTCACGAGCTGCAGAAGATGGATAAAAAGTATCAACGGGCCTATGTGGCAATTTATACGGCAACATATAAAAAAATTTGGCAGAACGGAATTGGGATGCATGCTGGTCACACAGCCGTCAACTATTATTTAATTCGAATTCCAGATGCGTCATTTATTAGACAAAAATAGTACTTAAAAGGGCAGCAGTTTCTAAAAGAAGCTACTGCCTTTTTGTATGGTTTTAGTAATGTGTTTGTGTGTGAATTTGACTTAACAAGTTACCCTCAATAAAGGCTAGAATCAAACTAGCAGTTAAAAAATCGAGGACATTGCCCGATGAAAAGGCAGCAAGTAAAACAAATATGCTGGATAACATTAACGAGCTAATCAAATAGGTACGTGCAGCCTTGTATTTGAGCCATTGGTAGCCAGCATAAATTAGAATAGCTAGATAGGGTCCAACAAAGAGCAGCATTCCCAGCCAGCCTAGAGCGTAAATTTGGGCAGCAAAATCACGTTCGAGGTTAAAGATGTTATTTTCACGAGTATACGAAATGCCAAAAAACTTATCTAAATGATTATGATTAGCTTGAACAACTCGCTTAAGCATTGCTTGCTCGATGTGCCGGTTTTGCATTCGCGTTTGTCCGGGTTCATGCATGATTTGCAACCAAAATTCCGGATCATATTGGTAAGGATAGCTTTTGAAGACAAATTTAGGATTGAGGGCATAAGCTTGATAATTGTTTTTGATAAAATCACGTAAAAAATCAGCGCGCTGCTTGCCGTGAGGATATTTTTTAAGGCCAGATGCCAGTTGCCGCTTTTCAGTAGTTAAATCGTGATCGGATTGCTGGGCAAGGTAAATTTCATAATGATAGCGTTGCACAGCTGGGCCAAAAGGTAGAATGATTAGAGCACCAAACTCAATTAAGATGGCAGTAAGAAGAGCTGGGCCACCTTTTTTAACATCTTTAATAAAGTATTTGTGCATTGCAAAGAGCAAGATGCCAATAATAATCCCACCAATTAGACCAATCGCGGCAACTTTGGTGCCAATTTCAATCATGGCTAAAGCTTGGATAACATTTAGCATACCTGTCTGCCAACTAAATTGGGTGAATAAATAATAGAGCATTAATGGCAGTAACATAAACAAGACTGCAGAAATCATGTTAGTAAAGTTAAAGAAACCTTTGGAAGCCATGTGTGAATAACCGATATTGGCATTATTGAACCACATGAAAATATTGGCACTAATCGTTCCGGTTTCATAAGATTTAAGTGAAACGACAAATAAATTAGAGAGGACAATTGTTCCAGAAAAAAGTGCAGAAACTCCTTCAATAACTTGGCGCAGCTGCTTTTGTCCTAATGTAATTTCATTAGTTAGAAATAAAACTGCTAGAGGCAAAGCCATTCTAATTAAATAGAAGATCTCACTGGTAGTAGAATAGCTGTAACCAGTAGGATTGACACTGGTAAAATTTCGAACGTGGATAAGGTGCAAAGCAGAGTAAATAATGAGTAGGAGTAAATAAAAGATTAACCATTTACGCTGCTGTAATTTTTGCCATGATTTTTTTTGACTGAAATAAAGACCTAACAAAGCGCCAATAGCCAAGATACGAATAACTGTCGGTAAAGTAAAAGGGAAAATATTGGCAAGTGTGCCGTGGTAAAACCAATATAAGTCTAAAAATGGTTGGATGAGAATGAACCAGAATAAAATGGTTCTTGCTTTAGCTTTCAATTTCTTTCTCCGTTAAAATAATTATTTTGTTAGTCTAATTTTAGGCAAAAAAGGTGCAAAAAAAAAGAGCGGTAGATTAATCTAACCGCTTCTTAAACAAAAAAATAATTTTTATTTAGCTTTCTTAGCAATATCTTCTTGAGCATCTGTGTTTTCTTGAGCAATTTTTTCAATTTTGACATCGCTTTTTGCTAAGGCTTGAATTTCTTTAACTTTTCGTTTAGGTGCTGCCTTGATGTTTTTGAAGTTAACGACAATTTTTTGATTAAGATCACCAACAGCGGTCTTATCAACTTGGTCGAAATCAATGATGGTTAACATGGCAGAATTTTCGTAGAGCTTTTCAACTTTGCCAATAAAAGGCTGGGTAAGTTCTTCTTCAGATTTTGCGCTGACAATGTCATCTAATTTCACATCTGCTTTTTTCAAAATGATGCTTCCTCTCTCCCACGTTTAGTTTTTAGTTATAATAGAAAGATATTATTATAAAAATCAATTGTTTTCAAGTAAAGGGAGCCTAGATTTTGCAAAAATTAATTTTAATTGCTGGACCAAGTGGTGCGGGCAAGACAACAATTTCAGAATATTTAACTAAAAAGTTTGGCATTCCACGGGTAGTGACGCATACAACCAGGCCAATGCGTGCAAGTGAAAAGCAGCATGAATCTTATCATTTTGAAGATGATGTTTCTTTTAATAAGTTGCATTTTTTTGAGCATGTTAAATATGGCTCATATCAGTATGGTTCTAGTCGTGAGGCTCTTGATGAAGCCTGGCAGAAAAGTGCCGTGGCGTCATTAATTGTTGATATTCATGGTGCGGCATTGTATCTTAAGCAGCTGCAAGACCAAATATATTTTTTGTATGTTACAACAAGTACAAAAGCTGAGCTCAAGCAGCGATTAATTAAGCGTGGGGATGATCTGCGTAAAATTAACGAACGGTTGAGTGGAGATGAATTAAATCTGCTACCTGCAAAGCTGCAACAAGCTGCTCATATTTTGGTTAACGATGATTGGCAGCAAACAGAAAAGCAGTTAAATCTAATTGTTGCCAAGCTATTAGCTAAGTAAGTTGCTTTTTTGACAAAAAAGCAACGGCTGTTAAACTAATTCTTACTGTTTTGTAGTTCATTTGACACAAATGTGTAATATTCAATGGGTATGATAGATGATGTCAGTTACAGGAAACTGAGAATCTTAGAATTATTCATGAAAAATTTACAAGAAATTTGCACAAGGGAGAGCAAGAGCTTTGAGACACAGACATAGTTTAATTAAGTTAATAACAGTTATTTCGTTGTTTTTTGTTGGCAGTAGTACAGTTGTTCAAGTAGCTGCGCCAACTGAAGTTAAGGCTAGTACAGTATCTAAGAAGCGTAATGCAATTGCTAAGCTTGCTAAAATGCAAGTTGGCAAAAGCTATGTTTATGGTGCAACTGGTCCTTATGCGTTTGACTGTTCTGGCTTAGTGCAATATATCTACCGCAAGGCTGGCAAAAAAGTTTTACCAAGGACAACTTACTCCCAAGTGTTAGTTGGTAAAAGAGTTTCAATGGATAAATTGAAAAAGGGTGATCTCCTTTTTTGGGGACCAGCTTCAGCACCATACCATGTTGGCGTTTGTGTTGGTCATAATAAGTTTGTTCATGCTGCGACTCCTGATCAAGGGGTTAAAGAACAGACCATTAGTCCGTATTTCTATCCTTCTGCTGCAAAACGAATTCTTGAATAATTCTCCTGTAAATTAGCAATATTTCTTAATTATTATTTACCATCTTAATTTAAGCCGTTCTGAAATTATAGTTCTTTGGAAGGGCTTTTTTACATACTGGTATTATTTCTGTAACATTTTTGTAACAAAGTGCGAGTAAAATCTATTTTGTAATATAGAAGTAGAAATGTGGCATTGGTTTTTCCACAACCACTTGGTGTAATATTGGGAGAATTTGATTTTGAAGATTAAGAGTAACTTACTTAAATTAACAACAGCTGCAGCTTTAGCTGTAACTGGTGTAACGGCTGTTGGTGCTGCTAAGACAAATTCTACAACTTCCCACGTTGAAGCTGCGACAATTAAAGTTAAAGTTAATTACGTGCCCGGCTATGGCATTAATGTGTGGAATAATTATGAGAACTCTGGCTTTACTGGTAAAAAAATACAGCATGGTACAACAGTTAAGGTTTTGGATACTAAAGTTGATACTAAGGGTAATACTTGGTACAAGGTAGGTAATAAGAAGTGGATTGAAGCTAAATATACTATTAGAGCTTCTAAGGTTTCTAAACCAGTTGCTGTTAAACATGTTAAAAGTGTTGCTAAGCAGGCTAAGAGGATTGTGAAGCTTGCTAAGGCTGAAGTAGGTAAGCCTTATGTTTGGGGTGCAACGGGTCCATCAGCATTTGACTGTTCTGGTTTGGCACAATATGTTTATAGCCAAGCTACTGGTAAAGATATTACGCGGACGACTTATACACAGGTCAAACAAGGTAAGACAGTGTCAATTCAAGACTTAAAGCCTGGAGATTTATTATTCTGGGGATCAGCTAGTGCACCATCACATGTTGGTATTTGGATTGGGAACAATCAGTTCATTCATGCTGCAACTCCTTCACAAGGCGTAATTAAAGGTACTCTGAGTTCATACTTCTATCCGTCAGTTGCTAAGCGCATTCTTGATTAAGAATAATTTTAAAAAAGGCACTTTGAAGAATTTCTTCAGGGTGTCTTTTTAAATAGCCATAGTCTTACTTGATAAAAATTCTCAGGCGACTAAAATAAGATTAAACGTAATTTTTTAATTACTTTTCGCTACCAAAAGGAGAACAATTTGATGAGACGTAATTTCTTTAAAATGGGACTGGCAGCAGCGTTAACACTGACAGGCATTGCTGTAGTTGCGCCACAAAAGCCGGTTAATGCAGCAACAACGAAGGCGCCAATTAAGCGCGTGCAGATTAATTATTTGTCGGGTAAAAGTGTTAAAATTTGGACAAATTATGAGGGTGGCCAATTAATAGCTTTCCGTGCTAAAAATAACACTAAGTGGAATGTAGCAGCAACAGCCGTTGATAGCAAAGGTAATTTGTGGTACAAAGTAGGAATTAATGAATGGCTTGAGGCTAAATATACAGTTGATTTAACTGGCAATACAGCAGCTAAAAAAAGCAAGGTACAACTGAGAACTTTAGTTAAGAAACCTAAAAAATCTTCCCAAATTAGGATTTTAAAGCATAAGCCTACTAAAGCAAAGTCAATTGCTAAGCCTAAGCCAGCTGCAGAAGCCGCTGTACCGGTTAATAGCGGCAATAAGCAAAAAGAACAAGCGGTAGTGGGTCTAGCAAAAAATCAAGTTGGCAAAAGCTATGCATGGGGCAGCAATGGCCCAGATACGTTTGATTGTTCAGGCTTAGTACAATATGTTTATCAACAAGCTGGCGGTGTTAATTTACCGCGAGTTACAACCGATCAGGTTAAAGTGGGGACAACCGTTCAAATGAGTCAATTACAACCAGGTGATTTGCTCTTTTGGGGTTCAACAGCTGCTCCATATCACGTGGCAATCTATGTTGGTAATAAGCAATATGTAAGTGCAGCAACTCCAGATCAAGGCGTAGTGTTGCAGACTCTTAGCTCGTATTTTTATCCTTGTGTTGCTAAACGTGTTTTATAATAATTTTGCAGTCAAAAAACGGTTATTTGATTATTAATCAAGTAGCCGTTTTTAAGTTTGTAAATTTAATTGTTAAATAACATATTGCTGAAAGCGTGCTTGAAGTGCTGGCTCAAGATGTCCTGACACATGAATGCCATCAGTTTGATAACTTTCTTGATTTATTTGTGCATGTTCATGAAGGTAGGCTATTTCCTTGCCAGCAGTTAGTGGCAGTAATAGTTTAACTTCTTCATAATTAGCAAAAATACGTTTGGTAATCAGTTTAGCAAGCATTTCAATTGATACGGGATCAGTAGCTGAATATAAGATATCACTGCCTTCGATTTGGGGGTATTTGCGCTCAGTCTTATCAGCTTTGTTATAGGCTGTTAACATCGGAATATTTTTGACACCAATTTCGGCTAATACATTTTGGGTAGTACGAATCATTTGAATCATATTTGGATCAGCAGCATCAACAACGTTGATTAATAAGTCAGCATCCTTGGCTTCTTGTAATGTTGCCTTAAATGATTCCACTAAATTGTGGGGTAATTTAGAAATAAAGCCAACAGTGTCTGAGAGGATAAAACTAAAGTTATTACCAAGATCAATTCGACGCACACTAGTATCTAGTGTCGCAAACAACATATCTTTAACAAAAACCTGCTTGTCCTTATTTTCAGCAGTGAATTCTTGTAATAAACCGTTCATCGTTGTTGACTTACCGGCATTGGTGTAGCCGACTAGTGCAACCTTCGGAATATGATTTTGATTACGGCGCTTTGCCTTGATTTCCTCTTGCCCAGCAATTGCTTTTAGTTCTTTTTTTATTGCAGAAATTTGTTTACCAATAGTTCTACGATTTATTTCTAGTTTAGATTCACCGGCGCCACGGTTGGCAAACCCACCGCTAGTTGAGCCACCATTACCGCGTTGCTGGTCAAGGTTGTTTTCTGAAGGGTGTAATCTGGGCAGCTCATATTGCAACTGGGCGAGTTGTACTTGTAATTTTGCTTGTTTGGAGCGGGCTCTACTGGCAAAAATTTCTAAAATCAGTTCAGTTCTATCGATAACCCGTAACTTGGTTAACTTTTCTAAATTACGGATCTGGACTGGCGATAATTCATCGTTGATGATGAGCACTTTTGCCTTTAGTCCATGTGCCATGTCCTTAATTTCGTTAATCTTGCCAAGACCAAAGTAAGTTCCAGCAACAACTTGGACTGCATTTTGGTGGGTTTGGCCAACGACTTCCATATTGTTAGCCTGTGTTAGGTTGGCTAATTCAGTCATGTAGTAGTCAAAATTGGGGTCATTTAAGTTAACGCCTGCCAAGTAGGCCTTAATAGTTTGCGGTGTGTTATCAATCATCATAATTTCTTTCTATCTCTAATTTAGTAATTAGCTTAATTGTAGTACAAATAGTGATTGCTGCGAAAGAAACTAATTTATGAAGCATTCAATTTTTAGGATGCTTTTTTGATTTGAAATATTGTAAATTGAATTAGCATAAATTAGGTGTATAATTTGCTTTCATAAGGTACCTAACTAAAATCAACAAGTTGAAAGGATTTGTGAATAAATGACACAGAATTTAAGTTATCAAGCTGATCACAAAGTCCAGCAAAATCGATGGTGGATCCTTGTGGCAGTGGGACTGTTTACCTTCATGTCAACACTAGATGGTACAATTGTTAATATTGCTTTGCCTGTTATTAGTAACGACTTGCGAATTTCAATGAGCCAATCTGAATGGGTCGTATCGCTTTACTTAATTGTAGTTTGTAGTTTTATTCTCTTCTTTGGAAAATTAAGTGACTTACACGGCAAAATTAAAATTTTTCGTTGTGGTGCAATTTTCTTTATTGCTGGATCGCTATTATCTGGTTTTAAAGTTAATTTACTCTTTCTGTTAGTTGCTCGGGCCGTGCAGGCTTTTGGTGCAGCTATGACTATGGCTACTAACAATGGGATTATTACAGAAATTTTTCCACAAACTGAGCGTGGTAAGGCTTTAGGGACAATCGGTTCTTTTGTTGCTTTAGGTTCAATTGCTGGACCGGGACTAGGTGGTGTAATTTTAGCTCGCTTATCTTGGTCGTATATTTTTTGGCTGAATGTGCCGGTTGGGATTATTGCGGCAATTATTGGTGCTATTTTCTTACCGCAAGATATTACTTTTACGCGAGCCCCACTTGATCGTCGTGGCTCTTTTGCCTTTGCTCTTGGTATGATTACGCTATTTGGCGGTATTTTTTTAGGTCAGCAGTTAGGCTTTACTGCCGTACCTGTCTTAGTAATGCTAATTATCGGAGTTATAAGTTTTGTTTGCTTTGTTTTGATTGAAAGGCAAGCTGCTAATCCGTTGCTGCAATTTAGTTTATTTAAAAATCCAGACTTTTCGGTTAGCTTATTGTGTGCATTGTTAATTTTTATTACTAACTTTTTCTTTAATGTGGTAACACCATTTTATTTAGAAAATGCACGGCATCTTGCAACTAGTCAAACGGGACTATTGTTGATGATTTTACCAATTGTGCAACTGTTTACGGCTCCTGTTGCGGGAACAATTTCTGACAAAATTGGTCCTAAATTAATTACCTTTATTGGTTTAGTCTTGTTGCTAATTAGTCAGATTGGCTATTATTTATGTAATTTAAATTCACCTCTGTGGTTGTTTATTGGCAGCATTGCCATTATGGGTTTAGGTAGTGGGATCTTCAGCTCACCAAATAATTCGCTTGTGATGAGTTCTGTCAAGCAAAAGGATCTTGGTGTAGCTGGCAGTATTAATTCACTTTCGCGTAATTTAGGTATGGTTATTGGTATTTCAAGTGCCACGACAATTTTATTTGCGGCTATGAGTGCCAAAAAGGGTGCACACGTAACTGGTTATTTGCCGCAGCAGCCAGAAATCTTTATTTATGGGATGCATTTTGTCTTTTTAATTTCAATTATTATTTGTCTGGTAACCGTGCTTTTAAGTGGCTGGCGTTTATTTAAGAAACAAGCATAATCTTTGATTTTAAGTTGTCTACTATTTTATAAATAACATAAAAATTATTATATAGTTTTGATATCAAGTTCTTAGAAAGTAAATAATACATGATAGGAAAATAATTATTGCGAATGCTGTTGGTGAGTTATGGACAAATGGCTAGGGCTGCTTTAGGTAGTGCAGAATTGAGTATCATTAAGCTAGATAATGGGCTTAGACCAGGGTCCTGATGAGCAAGGCTTAAATAAGCTGCAATTAATTGCGATGGCAAAAGATGGCATTGCAGATGTTAATGAAAGATTAAAATAGTTCGAAAACGACATCAAAAATTAACTAGTGAAGCCGATCATTAATCCGCCGACTTCGACATAAAAAGCACATAGGCCTTTGACTGAACGAATGTTAATCTTGCTGTTAGGATACTTAGCAAGAATATTTTGTTTAAGTGTCGCTGCATCTTTTAAGTTGTTAAAATGGTCAATAATTACTTCACCACCATGAAATCCTGCTTCTTCCATTCGTTTGATTGTATCTTTGAGTGCGCGCTTCATTCCGCGAATTTTGTCAATTGGTTCAAGTTTACCCTCATTACTTGCTTTGGCAACAACATTAATCTTTAGCATTTTAGCAACTTTAGCAATTGCTGGACTAATTCGCCCATTTAATGAGAGATTATGCAAAGATTGCAAAATTGCCAGCAGGTGGGTTTGAGTTTGAAAGTGCGCAATTTTTTGCTCAAAATCGACAAACCGCACATGCTGCTTGGTTAAGCGCTCAATTTCATGCAGAATGAGTGCTAATTCAGGACCGGCTGATTTGGAATCAATCACAATCACGCGGCTTGTTGGGTGCCGCTCTTCGTATATCTTTTTAGCTTGGTAAGCTGAAGAAAAACTACCGCTTAATCTACTGGTTACAGTTAATAAAATTGCCCGTTCACTGCCTGCAAGGGCATTAAGCCAAGCATCAATACTTGGACAAGCTGTTTTGCCCGTTTCTGTATTTGCAGCCATGTTTTTACTTAATTCATTTAAGTCGAGCGTTTCATCATCGACAAAATTTTTTTGATTGATAGTAATAGTTAATGGAACAATTTCAATATTTTTTGCTTTATCTGGCAATTCATTTGAACTGGAATCCAAAATTAATTTAATTTTATTCATAAAAATATTCCTTATTAAAATAATGATAATAAACCCAAAATTTGTTATAGCGAATATTACTCCCTTTTTAGCACAAAAGCTATATTTTTTTAACAAAATATAGCTTTGAATCAAGTGAACTCGTACGATGATTACAAAATCCAATTATTAAATGGCAGTAACTTGTTTAGTTAACTAGGTTTACTCAGGTCTTAAGTGGTGCAATAATTAGGTGTTAACAGAGCAGATTTTTGCTTAAAAATATGATTTAGTTGGCCGGATATTTGTCTAACAGCCTTCTTTGCCCCATAAGAGAGTGTGGAATTAAATGACGAAGATTACCAAAATTGAACAAGAATTAATTAGTCTACCATTGAAAACGCCGTTTACAACAGCAAGACATACGGTAACAGCTGCTCAAGCTGTTAAAGTAAAAATTACTTTAGCTAATGGGCTAGTTGGCATTGGCACGGGAACACCTAATGAAGTTGTTACGGGTGATACATTAGCTAGTTGTCAAGCCGTTTTAAAGGATGTCTTGTTTCCTAGTTTAATTGGCTGTGAATTTGAAAATTGGGAAGAAACTCTGACGACGCTAAAAGATGCTGTTCAATATAATCAACCGGCAAAGGCTGCATTAGAATTTGCCTTGTATGATTTGCGCTGTCAAACTTATCATACAAGTTTAGTCCAGTTGCTTGGTGGTCAAACAGCTGCAGTTACAACGGATATGACTTTAGGAATTAAGCCACTTGAGCAAATGATTAAAGAAGCTAAAGAATTTGTTAAGCAAGGCTTTAGAACCCTGAAGATTAAAGTTGGCTCTAATGGTGTTGTAAATGATATCAATCTAATTAAGGCAATTAGTGAAGCCGTTGGTCCTGAAATTAGTTTGCGACTTGATGCTAATCAAGGTTGGAGCCGCATGGAGGCTGTTCAAGCATTACGGGCACTTGTTGCATCAAAGTTACCAGTGGAATTTATTGAACAACCATTAGTCGCTAATGATCTCGCTGGTTTAAAGGAACTAACACAACTGCATATGTTACCGATTATGGCTGATGAAAGTGCAGTTTCTTATCAAGATGTTATTACTTTATGTAGTAACCATGCAGTTGATTATGTTAATATTAAATTGATGAAAACTGGTGGCTTATCTGAAGCAGAAAAAATCAATGATATCTGTACTGCATCAGGAATTGGTTGCATGATTGGCTGTATGATTGAACCAACTAATAGTATTCAAGCGGCAATTGCATTTGCCAGTGCTCATCAGAATGTGAAATTTGCAGATTTAGATTCAGTTTATATGACTAAAGAGGTACCAGCAGGCTTGGCACTTGTCGGTCCAGAATTGCGGGTAAAGTAGTAATGGTTGATTTTGAACAAGAATTAAATAAATTACAGCCGGATATTGATTTTCAATTATATTTAAATAGCTCTTGGGGACTGCATTATGAAGTTAATACTGACCAAATGTGGGCTACAGCTAGTTTAATTAAATTGGGTATTGCAGCCTATGGGCAACAGTTATTTAGTAAACAACCTAATTTGCTTGAGCAAGAAGTTGTGTTACAGCCGGAAGATATCGTTGCTGGCGCGGGTACATTGCATTTGCTTAGTCCGCGTAAATATGCAATTAAAGACCTATTGCAGTTAATGTTAATCCAATCTGATAATACGGCTACAAATGCTTTATTGACGACTTGGGGCTTGAAAAATATTAATTCTTGGCTGAAGAGAAATTATCCGCACGTATTATTGCAGCGGCGGTTAATGACACCGCCAATAAATGGTGAAAATTTGGCAAATGCTAATAGTTTAGGCCAATTATTAGCTGCTAGTTTTGAAAATGACGACCAATATGCACAGACTGTTCAGTTAAGTTTGCATCAGCAAATGTGTCATGATCGACTTGTTTGGCCAGTAGAAATAGGTTCATATAGTCAAATAAAAACCTATAATAAAACAGGTGAACTGCTCGGATATGATCATGATGCTGCTCGTTTTCAATTGGGGAACAGATGGCTTGATTGTGTTGCAATGACTAAATATGGTGCAAATGAAAGGCCCCAAGCAATCAATTTTTTACAAAATTTGGGTCAATTGTTATGTCAAATATTAATGCAGCAAAGTAAATAAAAAAACTTCCAGAAATATTTTGGCAGGAATTTTTACTCAATTTTTCTTAGCATAAATAGATTATTTCTCACATAAAAATCCCTCAATTCAATTTCGAATTGGGGGATTTTTTGCTTGTTTTATTTAACGTTTAACATGTCTTCTTTGGCATGGATTAAGTTGGTAATGCAGGCACAATACGGTGTTGGCACGCTATACTTTAATCCTTTACGGTAAACAGCACCATTGATGTAATCAATTTCTGTTAGTCGGTGGTTGACAACTAAGTCTTGATACATTGATGGATAGTGATCCATTGTCCAAGTACTTTCAACATGAGCAACTACTTCTTTGCGATCAAGATAAATCCCTTCACGTTCAGCAACATCGGCAAATTCATCAACGATTGTTCGGGTAATGTGATCAGCATTTTTAGCTTTGCCAAAATCAACAGTTGTTCCTTCTAGAAGAGCACAAACTGAGTTAACAACGCCGTTAACACATGCTTTACGCCAGATAGAGTAGAGAACATTTTCACTGTAAACAGTTGCAATTTTAGCTTTATTAAAGACGTCAACAATCTTTTGCACTTCTTCTTGGCCGCTGGCATTGAGACACTGCAGTTCGGTTTGACCATTGCCATCAAATTTAGTTTCTCCGGGGTGTGGCATGCTTGCGGCATTCATTGTGACGCCCATGACGATATGATCTTCGGCAACGTATTTTTTAAGTACATCTTCATGACCTAAGCCGTTAAGCAAACAAAGAATGTAAGTATTTTTACTGATAACTGAGCTAATATTTTTGAGCATTGCTTCTAATCCCATTGATTTGGTAAAGACAATTACTAAATCTGCTTTTTCTACTTGGTTAGAAACTTCATTTGTGTTATAAATTGGTATTTTGGTGTTAATTATTTGGCCGTCAATTTCAGCTTTGACGCCGTCTTGTCTAACAGCGGCGATATTTTTATCCCAACCATCAACTAAAGTAACATCGTTACCTCCAAGTTTGAGTAATAAGCCGAATCGTAAACCCATTGCGCCAGAACCAGCAATCACGATTTTCATTATAAATTCCTCCTAAATGATATGTAATACTTTACCAATTATAATTCTTTTGAATAGTAGGAGCAATTGCCATTAAATAATGATAAAATAATTTAAATTGAAATTAAAAAAGTCATAAATTCATGAGCTATTTTGTCATTTTGGGTATATTATGATATTAAGTACCAGTGTAAAATCAAGGAGGATTCTTAATGGATCATAAAATTGTAACTTATCCGGCAATTTTTAGGCCGCTCGAAAATGACGTCTATGTCATTAGCTTTCCAGATGTTAAAGGCGCGATTACTGAGGGTGAAGGCTTACGGGAATCGCTAAAGATGGCTGCTGATACACTTGCTAGTCGTTTATATAATAAAGAAGTATTACCGGCTGTCAGCAATGAAAATGAAATTGAATTGGCCGATGATGGTTCTTTTGTTGCACCAGTTTCAGCTGACTTGACGGAAGCTTCACGTGATCGGATTAATTACGAAATTTAGCCAAAAAAGGCACCCCAATTTCTTGGAGTGCGCTTTTTTATTAACTTGTTCCAAAAACTAATTTTATTATTCTTGGAAACAAATTTATTATATGTTACTGAACCTAAGATTGCTAATAATATTCAACATTTTTCTTAAGTAATGGTTAAAAGTATGAAGAAATAGAGTTTGGCTTTTAAGTAAAGCGACTGTTTCTTCCATATAATATAATTTATAGAATTTTTTAGTAAATATGTTGGTAAGGCTAGACAGATAAAGTTAAATTGACATGGTGGTTGTTTAAGTGCTATTTTCTAAGAGGGAGAAAGTTTGGAGTGAACTATGCAAACAATTGAAAATTCGCTTTTACGAGTTACTATTGATGAGAAGGGTGCACGAATGGTTAATTTTGTGGCTCAAAATGATCAAGTTGATTATCTCAAAAATAGTACTGATCAGAAGCAGTTAGCAGTTACCTTTAAGAAGGCAGATCAAGAAGAAAATTGGGCAACGCTGTTACCTTGGACAGTGGTTGACAAGGGAGATACAAGAGTCAGCTTAGCTTTGATTGACGATGCGGTCAGCTATAAGAAATTTCCATATCATTTTGAAATTATTTTAACGTATGCACTAGAAGGAAATCGTATAGATATTAAATGTTACGTTAAGAACAATTCACATAAGGAAATGCCATTTTCATTATCACTTACGTTACCTATTTTAGATGAATGGATTAGCAGTGAAAATGTCAATGAAGTTGAATTGACAGATCGTAAAGCAAAACTAAAATTGACTTCAACTAATTTTGCTTTGGCACTTAAGAATGAACAAGTAATCGCTTCAGTTAATGATGTAAAGTTAGCAAGCGATAGCGATGATGAATTTCTAGTAACTATGACACTTAATTAGAGATAGTAATGATTTTAATAAGAAGTTGTGAGCAAACCAGCATTGGTTTGCTTTTTTTGCTATAATACATTCATTGTTGATTAATATTTGGGTAATAGAATTATGGAGCACAATAACAATCACCCGCGTGCAAGTCGGGTCGAATTACATGCAAAAGACTATAAAAAGAAGCGACGGTTGGTAACTTGGCTGTTAAGCATTATGGCGCTGATTGTTACAGCAGCCGTTATTTATTCTGCTTACGTTTTTTATCGTACTAAGACGACAATTGACAATGCATATGATCAGAATAACCAAGTGCAAATTCATGCCGGTGAGTTTAATGGTAAAAAGAAATTTGCCGTTTTATTATTAGGGACTGATACTGGGGCACTTGATCGTACCGAAAAGTTTGGTAATACCGACACAATTATTTTAGCGCTGGTTAATCCGCAGAAGAAGCGGTATACATTGATGTCAATTCCACGGGATACAATGGCGCAAATGGTTGGTACGTCGCAATTTAAGACTGAAAAGATTAACGCAGCCTATTCTTTGGGTGGTGCCAAAATGACGATGGCCAGTGTTGCACAATTGATTAATGTGCCGATTAAATATTATGCACTAGTTAATATGCGCGGTATTATGCGGCTGGTTCGTTATGTTGGCGGAATTTATCTTCGACCAACGCTCAGTTTTGAATACGGCGGCTATGTTTTTAAGAAAAATCAATTAACCCATATGGGTGGCGGTGGTGCTCTTGCTTATTCTAGAATGCGCTATGATGATCCTCAAGGTGACTACGGTCGGCAAAAGCGTCAGCGTCAGGTAATTACTACTTTAATTAAGCGTTCAGTGTCATTAAATACTTTGGCTAAGCTAAATTCGGTTTTAACAGCAATTTCGGGTAATGTTAAGACTAATTTGACCTTCAAGGCTTTAGAAGAAATTGCGCTTAATTATCGAAGTTCAACTAAAACCGTTGAAAACGATTATTTACATGGTCATAACGCGACAATTGATGATGCTTCTTATCAAGTACAATCGACTAAGGAATTACAGCGAGTGTCAGATTACGTACGTGGAGAACTAGGATTATCACTTGAGCCAATTAATAATAATGAAACTTATCAAAATAAACAAAATACGGCACAAGGTTTTAATTTTATGGATCCAGCAACACAAAATTATACAATTGATCCCAATTATCAAAGTCAAAGTTCACAGGAGGAAGATGATAATTAATGGCACGATTGTGGGCACTTTTAATCGGTTATGGTTTAGGCAATTTTTTATTTGCACTAATAATTGGGCATTTTATCTTGCATCAAGATCCGACTAAAGTCGGTTCCGGTAATCCGGGGACTGCTAATGTAGGTGCTGTTTTTGGTAAAAAATGGGGTATAATAACTTGCGCGGGCGACTTAGGCAAAACCGCTGTTGCGCTGCTGGTTGTTCATTATTTTTTACCAGGGGCAATTAATTTGCTTTATGCTGGCTTAGGGTTAACTCTGGGACATTGCTTTCCTTGTTGGAATAATTTTCAAGGTGGTAAAGGAGTAACTGTAGCAGCTCTTTTAGCTGTAATTTATGACTTACGTGCTGGTGCGCTGACTTTACTTCTGGCATTAATTGTTATGATTTTATTACAGAATTTGACGATTCCGCCGTTAGTATTTATGATAATATTTAGTCTGTATGAGTTAATTCGAGTTAGAGAAGCTGGAATATTGTTGTTAGCGATGACGCTGATTATGGCTTTTAAGTTTAGATTTGATCTCCAAGATTTTTTTGCTGGTAAAGGTAAAAAGGTTGATGTTTTATACACGATTAAGCGAAAATTGGGTATAAATATGAAGTAATGGAGAATATTTTTTAGTGAGGATATACTAGAAACATGAGTAAAAATAAGAAAACGTTAAAAGCTGTACAGATTATTTGTCTGTTAGTTGCGACTTTCTTGATGTTAGTTCAGATGTTTAATTTAAAGGGAATAGCGTCTAGAACGCCTTATTCATTTATACGGTTTGTGCCTAATATGCTGAATAATGCGACGATGATTATTGTTCCCATGATCTTTGGGGCGGTTTATAGCAAGAAAAAAGAGCATGCGAGTGAAAGCTTTAAGTTTTGGCTGTTGGGAGTTACAACATTAATTATTTATTACCTGTTGTTTTTCTTTAAGTCACCAGGCAGCTTCAATATGTGGCGTGTTTGGGGAATGCTATTCCCAATTATCACTAGTACATCAGTGCTGTTTGCTGGCTTGTTTTTTAGTTTATTGGTGCAGCCATATTTGTATGATTTGCAGCACAAATTAACTAATAAGCAAAATCTGCTAGTACTGAGTATCATGACACTACTTGGTTTTGCATTAAGTGCCGGAAGTTTGTTGTTCCAATATTCGGTTTACGGTATTTATTTGATTTTATTTTTTGCCTGGGGAATGTTTTTGGCAAATATTACAATTAGTCGCAAAACTTTGCTTTGGTCATTAGTTGCAGGTTTGGTATCATTTTTTGTTGTCTTGATTGGGGTACCAGGTTTTGATGCCGTTTATTGGTCGCAAATAATTTCTGGTAATAATAGTGGTTATTGGAATAGAGAATTTCTGAATAATCAAACATCACCGTTTATGTTTTTGATGGTGTTAGCAGTTTTCTTACTATTCAAAAAGATAATTGTATCCTTTAGCAGCCGGGAGATGTACTACTTTATTCCAGTAATTATGTTTATGGATGCACCGATTTCACATCATTTCATGAACTCATTCAAGATTACTGAATCTTCAACCATCAATAAGTTAATCATGCTTGTAGTGATGATGGTTATTGCTGTTTTGTGGTACCTTCTTTTGGATCGCTACTTGTTTAAGTTTAAGCCAGCAGTACGGGTTATTAATTACTTAGATCATGAGACTAATTTAGCCAAAATTTGTGAAAAGATGTGGGCAGTTGTTACTAGGTGGGTTGTTACTAATAAAATCAACTTACTTACTTGGACATGGTTCTATATCTTAAGTTTTGCTTCTTTCTTAATTGAATCCGATAATTTACGTATTCAAATTAGTACGGCGAAAAATATTAATGCAATTGTTTATTTGCTTGGAACCAAGTTTTTTGCAATTATATTAACGACAATTTTCCTCGATGCGTTATTCTCAGTTCTATACTTTATTACAACGCGTTATTGGACCTCTAATGTTCTAGTTAGTGTAATTGCGATTGGTTGGGCTGTTGCCAACAAGATTAAGTTAACTTTACGTGGTGAGCCAATTTATCCAACTGAGCTAAGTGAAATCGTCAACTGGAAGACGTTATTGCCAATGGTCGGTAAGAACATGGTTATTGCGATTTTAATTGCCCTAGTTCTTGTGATTCTCATTGATGTCTTTTTAGAACGTAAACATCCGATTAAGAAGCGGGGATCATGGAAACGTCGTGGTATCTGGGCACTACTTAGTTTAGTCTTGTTCATGACACCACTACGGTTTAATCACGATGGTGGCTTTATTTCACATGTTAGTCACGGCTTTGATAATAAGCAGAAGTTCAGTAGTCCTGAGCGTGATATTCAGGTTAACGGTCCAGTATTAAACTTTTTGAATTATATTGATTTACAAATTATGAATCAACCAACGGGTTATTCATCTTCAACGATTAATCAATTAGATAAGAAGTATACTAAGGTTGCTGCTAAGATTAATAAGACGCGGAAGAACGATGTAAATAAGCAGACAATTATCTTTAACTTAAGTGAAAGTTTTGTTGATCCGTATACTTTTCCAACAATTAAGATTGATCGCTCGGCACCAAATCCAGTTAAGTTTATTCAATCAATGAAGTCCCGTTCAACGTATGGTACGATGCTTAGTGCTGGTTATGGTGGTGGTACTGCCAATATGGAATGGGAAACTCTAACAGGTTTGAACATGGGGATGTTTAAGTCTAACTTGACACCATATGTTCAGGTTGTGCCAAATTATAGTTTCTATCCAACAATTGGGATGAACTTTGATTACAAATCTGCAATTCACCCATTTATTGGTACTTACTACTCAAGAATGGAAGATTACCATAGATTTAAGTTTGATAAATTTGTTTATCTCGGTTCGGGGTACAAGATTATTGACCAAAAGAAGTTAGGTAGAAGTGGCTATAATTCTGACTTTACAACCTATGCAAATGGCTTAAAACAAGTTAAGGCCCGTAAAGGTGGCCAATTCATTAATTTGATTTCAATTCAAAACCATATGCCGTACAATAACTGGTACCCGAAGAATGAGTACATGGGTAAAATTACCGGTGACTTATTTAAGTCAGCTGCTGATCGTGAGCAGATGGCAACATATGTTAAGGGGACACAGTATACTGATAAGGCTGTGAAGAAGTTTATTCGACAGATTGATAAGATTAGGAAGCCAATTACGTTAGTCTTCTATGGTGATCACTATCCAAGTATTCTGTCACAAAGCTATACGGATAAATATCCAGTGCAAATGCATTCTACACGCTACTTTATTTACTCAAATAAGTATGCACGTGATCATGGTGCTAAGACTAGATTGTCCCGTAAAGCTAATAATTACGTCAATACCAGTGACTTTATTGCAATGATGTTGCAACAGACTGATTCTAAAGTTACGCCATATCAAGCATTATTGACAGAAGTACATAAGAAGTTACCAGCAATTACTATTAACTTTAGTGGTGATAAGGGCTTTAACTTGGTTAACCGTCAAGGTAAAATGGTTGATCCTAAGAAATTGACGAAGAAGCAACAGAAGTTGTTAGCTGATTATGAAATGATTCAGTATGATATGACATCTGGTAAAGCTTATGGCTTAAAAGCACCTGGTTTTTATAAATAATAAAAAACATTGACTAATTAAAAATAAATTAGTATTATCATTTATAATAAAGATTAAGTAGCACTTCGATTCAGTGTTCAGAGAACTAGCGGTTGGTGTAAGCTAGACAGGTCGAAGATTTTTAGCGAAATACGAGTTGGGTGGTTCCCGTAAAGACCATAAAGGTGTTTAATTAGCACAAACGTGGGTGGTACCACGGCTAGAAAATAATTTAGTCGTCCCTAGGTTCTGATGAACCTAGGGACGTTTTTTGTTGGAGGAATAACAATGGCAAATTTTGATATTTTAGAAGATTTGAAATGGCGTGGTGCCATTAATCAAGAAACAGATGAAGCAGGTTTACGGCAATATTTAAAAGATCATGATGACTTGGCTTTGTATTGTGGTACTGACCCAACGGGTGATTCTCTGCATATTGGACATCTCATTCCTTTTATGATCTTGAAGAGATTTCAACTTGCTGGTTATCATCCTGTAATTGTTATTGGTGGTGGTACTGGGACAATTGGTGATCCTTCTGGTCGTAAGTCTGAGCGGACTTTATTAAGTGCAAAGAAGTTACATGAAAATGAAGTTTCATTAACTAAGCAAATGGAGAATTTGTTTGGTACAGAAAACTTTGAAATTGTGAACAACGCTGAATGGCTAGACAAGCTGAGTTTGATTGATTTCTTGCGTGATTATGGTAAGCATTTCCAAGTTAATAACATGTTAAACAAAGATGTTGTTGCTAGTCGGTTAGAAAATGGGATCTCCTTTACTGAATTTTCTTATCAAATTTTGCAAGCCATTGATTTTTATCATCTAAATAAGGACCATGGTGTGCAGATGCAGATTGGTGGTAGTGATCAATGGGGGAATATTACAGCTGGTATTGATCTCATTCATAAGCTGGAAGGCCAAGATAAGCAAGCTTTTGGCTTAACTATTCCGCTAATGCTGAAGGCTGATGGCACTAAGTTTGGTAAGTCTGCTGGTGGTGCTGTGTGGCTTGATCCTGAAAAGACCAGTCCATACGAGTTCTACCAATTCTGGATTAATCAAGATGACCGTGATGTTGTTAAATATTTGAAGTACTTTACTTTCCTCAGTCATGAAGAAATTGATGCTTTGGCTGAAGCAACAGAAAAAGAGCCATGGAAACGGGCAGCACAAAAGAAGCTGGCTGAAGAAGTAACGAAGTTCGTTCATGGTGAAACTGGATTAAAAGAAGCACAAATGATTACTGATGCGCTATTTTCTGGTGACATTAAGAACTTGTCAGTTAAGCAAATTGAAGAAGGTCTAAAGAGTGCACCAGCTGCTGAAGCAGGTTCTGAAAGTAAGAATATTGTTGACTTTTTGGTTGATACTAAGGTTGAGCCTTCTAAGCGGCAAGCTCGTGAAGACATTAAGAATGGCGCAATTTACATTAATGGTGATCGTGAGCAATCGGTTGACTTTGATGTTGATCCAAACAAAGCTTTCGCTGGCAAATATGTCATTGTCCGTAAAGGTAAGAAGAAGTATACTTTAGTGACAATTAAATAATAATTTGTTTTTACTTTATATGGTATTCGTAATTGCCTTGGTAGTCGTCACGGTTAATTAAAAAAGCCCATAATAAATTTTCTAAATATATTTAAAATCTTCAGCTGATAATATATACTTAAAATATATTAGAATATATTTTAGAAGATAATTAATGAGTACAAAGCAAATTTTAGTAACAACGACTGAAAGAATTCCGAATCAGGACTATGAAGTTTTAGGCGAAGTCTTTGGGATGACAACTCAGTCCAAAAATATGTTTAAGGATTTAGGAGCTGGCTTAAAGTCAATGGTTGGCGGTGAAATCCGTAGTTATACTAAAATGTTAGAAAAAGCACGAATCCAAGCATTAGACCGTTTGCGAACAGCAGCCGAAGAAAAAGGAGCTAATGCAGTCGTCATGATGAGGTTTGATTCAGGCTCAATTGGTAGCGATATGCAATCAGTAGTTGCTTATGGTACAGCCGTTAAGTTTTGTTAGATATTAATTCTTTAAAAGCATTCGATCATAACGAATGCTTTTTTGGTACAATAGACTTGCCACTTTAGCTCAGGAGGTAGAGCACCGCCGTGGTAAGGAGGAGGTCCCCAGTTCAAATCTGGGAAGTGGCTTAATATTGAAATTAATAGAAAGGACACTCAAATTGGAGATAACTGAGGTAATCAATTTTGTTAGGAAACAGCTTAAAGATGAAAAAACTGGTCACGACTTTTATCATGGTCAGCGAGTAGCTCACTTAGCTAAAAAAATGTACTTGCAGGATAATTCTAATGCGCACCAAGATAGTCGCATAGTGGCAATTATTGAAGCAGCTGGGTATTTACATGACACAATTGATGAAAAAATTTGTCCGGATCCAGAAATTGTCTTGACCAATATCCAAAAAATTTTGTCACAAGTTGGTTTTACGTCTTTAGAAATGAAGGACATTTTGTTTACGATGCAGCATATGTCATTTTCTAAAAATATTGAACACCATTATCAGTTACCTGTTTCGGGACAATATGTTCAAGATGCTGATCGGATTGAAAGCCTGGGTGCAATTGGAATTGCGCGTGCTTTTACTTATGGTGGTGCTCATGGTAATGTGATTTATGATCCAACAATTAAGCCGCAAAAATTAGTCAGCCATGATCAATATCGTCAGCATCAGGAGACGACAATTAATCACTTTTATGAAAAATTATTTCAGCTTGAAGATTTAATGAATACGGCTGGCGGTAAAAAAGAAGCTCATATTAGAACTGAATATATGCATAATTTTGTTAAAGAATTTATTCAAGAATGGGATGTGTAAGTTGCGAGCTAGGGTTGTGATTTATAATTGCCAAACATAAGCTGTATTACTAATTTACCGTTTAAAGAATGGTTGTGATTATTGGGTGGTCCCAGTTGGCGATGCTAAGGAGCAAGAGTGGTCAAGTTTAGTGAATGTCTGTACTAATTTGGGTAAAATTTAGTAAATTGCCATGGCTTAATTTAATGTCACCACAGGCAAAGTCAAAAATAAGTGAATATTTCAAAAATTAGGTATCAGTCTTGCTGGTGCTTTTTTGTTTTAATTATGATTAATACTGTACAAAATTATTATTAAACTAATATATTATGTTGTATGAATAAAAAGATAGTTAAATAGCTTGAAAAATAATGATGTTGCAATTAATAAAGGGAATTTAAATGCAGCGGTTTAGACAGCTGTTTAAAAGCAGTGTACGCAAATTATTGCTAGATAAGTTAAGGTCTCTCATTCAGTAAACTAATTTTATTAAACGCAAAAAGTATCTATTTCTTTGGTTAATTTTACATAAGTCGATAAATTTCAAAAAATTTTCAAATTCTGCTTTGAAGCATACAAAAATAATGGTGTGACTGTCTTGGGACATGTTCTAGACCAATTATAAGAATCTTGATAAATCAACACTTTATCTTGTGGTGAGCCTTTGACATAACCACTAAATATTGATATTTTAGTAACTGAAAAGATGTTTAGGAGGTTACAACATGAGCATAAAGTTTAAGAAAATTTGGTCAACAGCAGCACTGGTCTTTACAGCCGGTATGGTGTTAACAGCATGTTCTGGTAAAAAGCAGGGTGGCAGTGGTAATAGTAGTGATAGTTCTAAACACTCCATTGCTTTGGTAACAACAGCAGCTGGAGTTAATGATAATTCGTTTAACCAATCAGCGTGGAATGGGTTCAAGGCATATGGCAAGCAACATAATTTACAGCGTGGCAAGAATGGTTACCAGTATTTCCAATCAAGCAGTGATGCTGATTTTGTTCCTAACTTTGATCAGGCCAGTAAAGCCGGGTATCAAACAATTTTTGGCATTGGTTATAACCTAAAAGATGCTGTCAGTGCAGCAGCTAAGAAGAATCCTAAAAAGAACTACGTTATTGTGGATGAGGTAATCAACGGACAAAAGAATGTTGCTTCGGCTAACTTTAAGAGTGAGCAAGCAGCTTACTTAGCAGGAGTTGTCGCTGCTGCTGAAACTAAGACAAACGTAATTGGGTTTATTGGTGGCGTTCACGGCAATATTATTGACCTGTTTGATGCTGGCTTTACTAAGGGCGTTAACGATGAAGCCAAAAGACTGCATAAAAAAGTAACACTTTTAAATCAATATGCTGGTAGTTTTACCAGTGCAGACAAGGGTAAAGCAATTGCCCAATCGATGTATGCGAAAAAAGCAGATATTATCTTCCATGCCTCTGGCTCTACTGGCGATGGACTATTTCAAGAGGCTAAGTCCATTAACCAAAATCGGCCTGCTTCTAAGCGTGTCTGGGCTATCGGTGTTGATGTCGACCAGTCTTACTTGGGTAATTACAAGTCAAAGGATGGTAAAAAAGCGAACTTTGTCTTAACTTCAGTGATCACTGGCGTTAATATTGCTACCCAAGATATCGCTAATCGGGCATATAACGGTAAGTTTCCTGGCGGACAACATCTTGTTTACGGCTTAAAGACCAATGGTGTCTCAATTAAGCGGGGCCAAATTACACCTACTGCTTGGAAAATTGCTCAAGAGGCGCGGTCGCAAATTATTGCTGGGTCAATTAAGGTGCCGATTCACCCAGCTAAATAGTTCGCTATTTAGCGCACGCAAAACTGCTTTAGCCAATAATAAAAAATAATACTGTTGCAATTGCGTATTTTTAAGATAAAATAGATATAAATAGTTCGTTATTTATGGAGGGCAGAAAATTGCAGCGTAAATTTAGTAAGTTATTGGCTTTAGGCACAGTTGTGGCATCAGTTGGTTTGGTTTTGAGTGCGTGCTCTGGCAAAAAGCAAAGTTCGGGAAGTCAAAATAGTAAAGGCAGTGTAGCTTTAATTACTGATAGTAATGGGGTTGATGACCAATCGTTTAATCAAGCTGCTTGGCAGGGCTTTAAGGCGTATGGTAAAGAACACGGGTTTACTCGGGGTAAAGGCTACCAATATTTTCAATCAGATAGTGCATCAGACTTTACTCCTAACTTTAATCAAGCTGCTAAGTCTGGCTACCAAACAATTATTGGTGTTGGCTATATGTTAACGGATTCAGTTAAAGCAGCAGCTAAAAAGAATCCCAAAAAGAATTTTGTCATTATTGATGATGTAGTTACGGGACAAAAGAATGTTGCTTCAGTTACATTCGAAAGTAATCAATCCTCTTATTTGGGTGGGTTAGCAGCAGCTTATACAACCAAGACAAATAAAGTAGGCTTTATCGGAGGTGCTAAATCCAGCATAATTGATAAGTTTGAAGCTGGTTTTAAGCAAGGAGTACAAGACGGAGCTAAGGCACTGCACAAGCAAATTAAGGTTTCAACTGAATATGTTGGCAATTTTTCTTCAACTGACAAGGCTAAGTCAATGGCGCAGTCAATGTATGCTAATAAGACCGATATTATTTTTCAAACGGCAGGTGCTGCTGGTAATGGGGTCTTTCAGGAAGCCAAGGATCGTAATCAAGCACGACCAGCCAATCAAAAAGTTTGGGTAATGGGTGTTGATGTTGATCAAACCAACTTGGGTAATTACAAGGCTAAAGATGGTAAAAAGGGCAACTTTACTTTGACCTCGGTTTTGAAGGGATTAGATGTTGCCTCAAAGTCATTAGCTGATGATGCCTATCATGGTAAATTTCCAGGTGGCAAGCACTTAGTTTATACCTTAAAAGGCAACGGTGTTTCATTGACACACGGTAACTTGTCTGCTAAGACTTGGACCGCAGTCAATCGGGCTAAAGCACAAATTATTGCTGGTAAAATCAAGGTTCAAGAAACGACTAAATAATTAATAATTGAAAACTCTTTGTGTAAACAAAGAGTTTTTTAACAAAAAGGAAATTAATAAGCAAAATGGAAAATGTGACGAACGTAATTGAGATGCGCCATATTGTTAAGGATTTCAACGGCTTTAAGGCTAATGATGATATTAATTTGGTCTTGCATCATGGTGAAATCTTAGCTTTACTTGGTGAAAATGGTGCTGGTAAGTCGACTTTGATGAGTATTTTATCGGGATTGCTAGCACCAACGGCTGGTGAAATCCTGGTGCGTGGTCACCAAGTTGATGTTAAAAATCCAACAGTAGCTAAAGACTTAGGCATTGGGATGGTGCACCAGCACTTTATGTTAATGGATTCATTTACCGTTTTAGAAAATATTATTTTGGGTCACGAGACAACTAAGGGTCCTAAGTTAGATTTAAAAAAGGCCAAGACTCAAGTTGAAGAACTGTCTAAACGTTATGGCCTGAATGTCGACCCTAACAAAAAGGTCGGCGATATTACTGTGGCTCAGCAACAGCGGGTAGAAATCTTAAAAGTGCTGTACCGCGGTGCGGATATTTTGATTTTTGATGAGCCAACGGCAGTGCTGACGCCGCAAGAAATTACAGAATTTATCGAGATTCTTAAGGAACTGGCCAAAGAAGGCAAATCAATTATTTTGATTACACATAAGTTAGAAGAAATCAAAAGAGCAGCTGACCGCGTGACTGTTATTCGCGCTGGTAAAAGTGTCGGCACTTTTAATGTAGCCGATGTTACTGATAATAACTTAGCGGAATTAATGGTTGGTCGCCACGTTGATATGCGACTAACTAAGCCAGCAGTAGAGTTGGGCAAGACTATTCTTGAGGTAATTAATCTTCAGGTTAGAAATAAGCAGGGAGTTGCCGCGCTCAAGGGTCTATCCTTTAACCTGCGTGGCGGTGAGATTTTGGGTGTAGCCGGAATTGACGGCAACGGTCAAGATGAACTAGTAGAAGCAATAACGGGTTTGCGGCACGTTAACGCGGGCAAAATTATGATTAATGATCGCGATTTGACTAACCAGAAGGTACGTAAAATTACGCAAGGCGGCGTAGCTCATATTCCCGCTGACCGCCAAAAATATGGCTTAATTTTGCCATTTTCAGTTGCGGATAACTTAGCTTTGCAGGATTATTATCAAGAACCATTTTCGCGACATCATATCTTGCACCGTGATGTTATTAATCAGCACGCGCAACAGCTGGTGAAAAAGTTTGATATTCGCACCACTGGCATTAATTTACCAGTTAGCGACTTGTCCGGTGGTAACCAACAAAAGGTAATTATTGCTCGGGAACTAGACCGTGACAGCAATTTAATTATTGCGTTTCAACCGACACGGGGACTGGATGTCGGAGCAATTGAATATATTCATAAGCAACTATTAGAGGAGCGAGCAAAGGGCAAGGCTATTTTGCTAGTTTCTTATGAACTAGATGAAATTATGCAATTATCTGACCGAATTATCGTGCTTCACGATGGTAATATTTCTGGTGAAGTTAAACCAGAGGAAACTAGTGATGAAGAATTAGGTCTGTTGATGACCGGAATTAAGAAAGAAGGTACTGCTCTTGCTTAAAGTAACATCTAGAACCAAAAGAATTTTAGTACCAATTATTTCCATTCTTGCTGGCTTTTTAATCGGTGCAGTAATTATGTTAATTTGGAATTATAATCCAATTCAGGCTTATTCCTCAATGTTTGCTAGTGCTCTTGGCAATATGAATGGTATTGGCGAGACTATTCGGGAGGCAACACCGCTAATTTTTACAGCGATTGGCTTTGCGATTGCTTCCAGTGCTGGCTTTTTCAATATTGGCTTACCTGGTCAGGCACAAGCTGGTTGGTTAGCTTCAATTTGGGTCGTGTTAGCTAATCCTAATTTACCCAAAGTTGTCTTACTACCGCTGGCAATAATTACTGGAATTGTTGCTGGAGCAATTGTTGCAGGGATTGCTGGCTGGCTGCGGGCTCAATTTGGGACGAATGAAGTTATTACTACGATTATGCTTAATTATGTAGTGCTTTATTCGTGTCAATATTTAATGCAGCAGGTTATGCCTGGTAGTTTGCGGCTAGATACAGATACGACTAAGACGATTGCCGCTAATGGCAGTTTGAAAATTGGTTGGTTGAGTTCTTTCTTTGGCGATTCGCGGATTAATGCTGGGATATTTCTAGCATTAATTGCAGTTGTGGTCTACTGGTATTTAATGAAGAAGACGACTACTGGCTTTGAAATTCGGTCGGTTGGGACTAACCCTTATGCTAGTCGTTATGCTGGAATGTCTACCAAGAAAAATATAATGTTATCAATGCTTTTGTCAGGAGGATTTGCCGGACTGGGCGGTGTTGTTCAAGGCTTAGGAACCTACCAAAATTACTTTACTCAGACTACGAGTTTGGATATTGGTTGGGACGGGCTATCTGTTGCCTTATTGGGTGGCAGCACAGCTGTTGGTATTTTGCTGGCTGCACTGTTGTTCTCAATTTTAAAAATTGGTGGCTTGGGAATGCAGACAATTGCTGGTATTCCTTATGAAATCGTTTCAATTGTGATTGCCGCAATTATTTTCTTTATTGCTATTCAGTATGTGATTGGTCGCTTGTTTAAAGACAAGCAGAAGCCTGACTTAGCAGCTGCGAAAATAAAAAATCAGGTAGATAACGGGGGGCAAAAATAATGAGTTTGGTAGCGATTCTATCTTTACTAGTGTCATCGACTTTTGTCTATTCGGCACCGCTAATTTTTACCGCATTAGGCGGGGTTTATAGTGAGAACTCTGGTATCACTAACATTGGTCTTGAGGGAATTATGACGATGGGCGCCTTTTCGTCAATTGTGTTTAACCTGACCTTTGCTGGTACTTTGGGAAAGATAACGCCATGGCTAGGTGCCTTAGTTGGCGGAATTGTTGGACTGATCTTTTCACTACTCCATGCAGTAGCGACAATTAATTTTCATGCTGATCATATTATCAGCGGCACGGTACTCAATTTAATGGCACCACCGCTCGGTGTTTTCTTAATTAAGGCTATTTATGATAAAGGCCAAACAGAAAATATCAATCAGAGTTTTGGCTATTTTTCTTTTCCAGGTTTAGCTAATATTCCAGTGATTGGTCCGATTTTCTTTCAAAATACTTCAGCACCAGCTTGGGTAGCAATTATTATGACCATTATTCTTTGGTGGGTTTTATATAAGACACGCTTTGGTTTGCGGTTGCGTTCTTGTGGTGAAAATCCTCAAGCTGCTGATACATTGGGGATTAATGTTTATGGGATGCGTTATGCTGGTGTCTTAATTTCCGGATTTCTTGGCGGCATTGGTGGTGCCGTTTTTGCGGAAGCAATTTCCGGTAACTTTTCTGTTTCCACAATCGTTGGTCAGGGCTTTATGGCTTTGGCAGCGGTAATTTTTGGTAAGTGGAATCCGCTTGGAGCAATGCTAGCCTCATTGTTCTTTGGCTTTGCGCAGAGTATCAGTATTATTGGTAATCAATTGCCATTTTTCAATCATATTCCTGCTGTTTACATGCAGATTGCACCGTATGTGATTACAATTGTAGTGTTAGTATTGTTCTTTGGTAAATCAGTTGCGCCAGCTGCTGATGGTCAAAATTATATCAAGTCAAAATAAGGAGAAAGTATGAAACAAATTTATTTTAACCATGATGGGAACATTGACGATCTGGTCTCGTATTTACTGCTTTTGCAGGCACCTGATATTAAATTATTAGGGGTAGGGGCGATTGATGCTGATGGTTATGTTGATCCAGCAGTTGAGGTTTGTCGGAAGATGACCGACCGCTTTAATCTGCGTGGTGACAAGTTAGAAATCGCCAAGTCAGATTCGCGAGCAGTCAATCAGTTTCCTCAAGAATGGCGGACGGCTTCGTATTCTTTCAATTATTTGCCGCTTCTAAATGAATCTGGCAAAATGGTAACCAAACAGGCAGAGCTGCCAGCTCATTTAGACATGATTGCCAAGCTTAAAAGTGCAACAGAGCCAATTACCTTAGTAATGACAGGACCATTGACAGATTTGGCACGGGCACTTGATGAAGATCCAGCAATTGAAAGAAAAATTTCTAAACTTTATTGGATGGGTGGTTCACTTGATGGCCATGGCAATGTAGTGATGGTTAATGCTGATGGCAGCCAGGAGTGGAATGCCTTTTGGGATCCACAGGCTGTTAGTCGTGTGTTAGCATCGCACATTCCCATGCAAATTGTGGGGCTTGAAAGTAGTGAAGAATTACCGTTGACTGATGAATTACGGATGCATTGGGCAAGCTTACGCAAGTATCCAGCAATGGACTTGGTGGGGCAAGGGTACAGCTTGTTGGTTAATCCACCGGTGCAAACAGCGCAACTATATTTCTGGGATGTTTTGACTACAATTAGTGCTTTATATCCTGAAGTCGTTTCTGAAGTTGAGCAGCGTAAAGTTCGAGTGATTACTTCAGGAATTGCCCAAGGACGAATGGAAGACGCTCCAAATGGCCGTGAAATTACCTTAGTTACTAAAGCCAACAAGGAATTATTCTTCAAGCGGTTTGATGAATTGTTGGAGCAAAGTAAATAGTGCACAGGTCAAGACTTATTGCCTCAATTATGGCAATTGGATTACTTAGTTTCTTAGGAATTGTAATTGAAACTTCGCTGAACATTGCCTTTCCAATGTTAATGCGTGAGTTCAATTTGTCAGCTGGTACAGTCCAATGGTTAACGACTGGTTACATGTTGGTAGCGACAATTTTGATCCCATTTGGTTCTTTTTTGCGTCGTCGCTTTCGCTCACTTAACATTTTTCGCGTAGCAGTAGTTAGTTTCCTATTAGGGACAATATGTGCAAGTCTAGCAGCAGATTTTTCAATGATATTATTTGGTCGTCTACTAGAAGGAATTGCAGATGGGCTTTGTCTGCCTTTAATGTTTTCAATTATTTTAGAACAAGCTCCAAAAAAAGCTGTTGGCACCTTTATGGGAATTGGTAGTTTGGTTATTGCTTTTGCGCCTGCGGTTGGTCCAGTATATGGTGGTCTGGTACTAAAATATTGGTCATGGCACCAGCTGTTTTGGCTAATCATGCCAGTAATCATTTTGACGTGGCTGCTGGGCGAGTTAAGCATTACTCAAGTTAAAAAACCAGAACAGATTCAGTTTGACTTGCAAGGCGGATTACTATTGGCCGTTTTATTAACTGCTACATTATTGTTAGTGGTCAGTGTAACTTCAAACGGATCAAATTGGTTATGGCAATTAGTGCTGTTAATCATTGCGATAATTAGTTTGATTTTGTTTATAAAATGTGAACAGCACAAATCAATTAAGCTGCTAGATTTATCATTATTCCAAAAGAAAAATTTTGTAACTTTTTTGAGTGCATTCTTTTTACTTCAGCTGTTGTCATTGGCGATGTCTTACCTAATACCGAATGTTTTGCAACTGGCGTTTAAAGAATCAACGGCTACAACTGGACTGCTAGTTTTGCCGGCTGCGGTCACTGATGCAGTGATGTCAGCGATTGCTGGTCTTATTTATGATCATATTAGTCATAAGTTACCAATAATTATTGGTACGGGAATGATCGTTTTAATTTTTGGAGTGGCTAATTTGTTAATTCCTAGTGTTACATTGCTGGCAGCGATGTATATTATATTTATGATCGGCTTGGGGTTAAGTTACAGTAATATTATGACCTTAAGTTTAGCCCAGTTGTCAGAATCGGTGGTGGATGATGGCAATGCTATTTATATGACAGCTCAAAGTTATTCAGGAGCAGTTGGTACGGCACTTGCGGCTTCGCTGTTGGCTGTAATGCAAAAAGGGAATACAGTAATTGTAGTGGGGACACTGCAGGGACTGAAACTTAATTTAGTGGTCTTTCTAGCATTGGCACTAATTGCATTTTTCATGTGTAGTTGGTCATTATCTAAATTGAAAAATTAAATCAATAAAAAACGAGGTTCGCTTTTCGAATCTCGTTTTTTAAGTATATTAAAGCTAAAATTGCGTTTTAAGCTAAAGTATCCCAAACTGGCAGATCAGTGGTTGGACCTTCAGCCAAAGCAACTTGTTCAGGTGTTAGGTACTTCTTGTGGACAACAACTTCATAAGTATATTGCTTAAACCAGTCGTTAGTCATTACGAAGAAGCCCTTGTAGCCGTTCTTTTCACCCCAGGAATTTTCAACTTTCCATTGGCGAATATGACCGTTATCTTCATCAACACCAACTAAAGTCATGGCATGGGTTGAAGCGGCAGTGCCAGTACGCAGCTGATCGGCCTTAGACATCTTAGAGTTAATGCCAAACAAGTCATCTAATTGATACAGGTTGGTATCGAGATAACCTTGTTTACGGTCACTTTGCTCGCCAACATCGTTACCAAACCAAACAGCTTCGCCATCTTTTAATTGAGCAACAGCGGCTTGCTCAAGATATTCCATTGGTACGTTCAAGAATTTAACCCGATAGGAACCTTCAACATTGTCTTCAAATGGTAGTCCGTATAATTTGTCATACTCATGGTCAGGAGCATTAGTTAAGACGACATAGTCATCAAAGTCAACATCATCAAGATATTTATGTAAAAATTCAAGTGGCGTTAAATCTTTGTCCAAGTGATACTTCTTATCATCATCACGGTATTCCAAGTCAAATTTTTTAGGTGGTTCACCGACAGCGATTGCTGTCATTTGGTACACTTCACTTAAAAATTGTTGCCGTGTTTCCTCAATTTTTTTATCCTTGCCAGTCTGCTTTAATTCTCGCAATACTAATGCGTCCTTGCGCATTTTATCGCCCAAGGCTTTTGCAAAAGCATTCGTATTATTGGTGTTGAAATTTTCTGGCATGGCGTAAGTTGGCACAACCCCATATTTTGCAACTAAGGCTGCTGCCATGTGGAATTGACCGCCATCTTCGCCGGCATCGCGCAAATATGCTCTGACAGTCCGTGAGTCAAGTGGCTCATCGGCACTAGCTAAAATATTGTCGTAAAAAATATTGGCGCGTTCAATTTTATCCCAGAAAAAGTTGTAACTTTGTGAGAAGGTAAAGTTTTTAACATGGTATTTTTGTCCAAAATTGTGTCGCAAAATGTTTAACGTTGCAAATTCCCAGCAGCGACCAGATTGTTGCTGGTTAGTAACGTTTTCTGTGTCTAATTCTGTTGAAAAAACGCGTGTCAATTCACCTTGTACACGTTCATTATATGAAGCCATAAGAACACCGCTCTTTTGAGCAGCTCGAGCAACAACTTGATTTTGGGGATTCTCGTTAAACTTGTCAGCGAACTGTTCAAGTTCTTGTACGGTTAATTTGTGTCCCATATCGTATCTCCTTTTTAATCTTTTTTGAATTACTCTCTAATTTTAAGCTAAAAGAAAACCGAGTTCAATTACTGAACTCGGTTTTTTTATTGCTAGCCTAATGGATCCCAAACGGGTAAATCTTCAGCAATTGGACCTTCAGCTAAGGCAACTTGCTCTGGTGTCAAATATTTTTTATGAACGGCAACTTCGTAAACATAGTCGTTGAACCAATCATTGCTCATGACGAAGTAACCATTTTCTCCAACTTGATCGCCCCAGGAATTTTCAACTTTCCAGCGGCGAACTTGACCACGATCTTCATCAACACCAACTAAAGTCATAGCGTGTGAAAAGTTGGCCTCGCCTGTTCGTAAACGGTCAGCTTTGGACATTTTTAGGTCAACATCAAACAAGCTATCCATTTGGTATAAATTAGAATCAAGATAGCCTTTAGGTCGGTCAAGTTGCTGGAGCACATCGTTACCAAACCAAACGGCTTCGCCGTCTTTTAACTGTTTGATTGCAGCAGTGGTTAAGTATTCCATTGGTACGTTGAGTAGTTTAATTTCACAAAGTCCGGCAATGTTGTTGTCAGCAGAATAGCCATAAAGTTTACCATATTCATGGTTAGGTGAATTGGTTAAAACAACATAATCATTTACATCAAGGTCACCCAGATATTTGTGCAAGAAAGTTTGCGGCGTTAACTCTTTATCTAAATAATATTTGCCATGATCATCGCGGAATTCAAGATCAAATTTCTTAGGTGGTTCGCCAACGGCAATAGCGGTCATACGGTAAATCTCACTCAAAAATTGTTCTTGAGCTTGAGCAACTTCATCGTCTTGACCAGCCTGCTTTAATTTACGTAAAACGAGGGCATCCTTACGCATCTTTTTACCAAGAGCCATTTGTAAACCATCAGTATTATTAGCGTTAAAACTTTCTGGCATGGCATAACTTGGTACCACACCATATTTTTGAACAAGTGCTGCGGCTAATTGCCAGTGTCCACCATCTTGACCAGCACTAGCAAGATATTTGCGAACTGTACGTGAATCTAGTGATTGGTCGGCAGTTGCGATGATATGGTTATAAAAAATGTTGGCCCGCTCAATTTTATCCCAGAAAAAATTATAACTTTGTGAAAAAGTAAAATCCTTAATCTGATACTTGCGGGCAAAATAATGCCGTAGAACATTCAATGCTGCAAATTCCCAGCAACGTCCTGAATGTTTCTGTGCTGTGACTTTACCGATATTTAATTCAGTTGAAAAGACACGGTTTAAATCGTTAGCAACTTGCTGGTCGTTATATGAAGCAGCAAAAATACCACTTTTTTGGGTTGCTCGGGCAATAACTTGATTTTTAGGTTCTTGATTGAAAGCAGCAGCATATTTTTCTAATTCTTGAGTTGTAAGTTGATGACTCATTGCGTAATTCTCCCTTTTTAATTTTTGTTTAATAAATATTTTATCCCAAAAGAAAAACGAGTTCAATAGCTGAACTCGTTTTAGAGAATTACTTGTATTGGCAACTTATCTGAGACTTCCTGCAAGTATAATAATAAGTTAATCGATTTGAATCGAGTTATCACTGGTCTTAGCAGTTTGCTTTGGCAGAGTGATAGTCAATACACCATTATCATACTTTGCATGAATCTCACTTGCAACTACATTTGGTAATCTAAAGCTGCGGGAAATGTGACCTACACTTCTTTCACGGTGGATAATGCTGCTATCTTTTGATAAATCTTTAAATGATTTTCTTGAGCCGGAAACGCTCAAAACCCCATTATTATAGTTTAAATTAATCTTTTCTTTATCCATGCCAGGCATATCAACCTTGACAACATAGTTCTTGTCGTTTTCAACAACATCAGCCTGCATTAATTTTGCCATTTCGTTATTATCAAAAAATTTCTGTGGAAGGTCAAACCAATCATTCATTGCGTCAAATAAGTCATTACGACGATTCGTTAAATCTTGTGCCATAGTAAAAACTTCCTTTCAAAAATTAAATTATTTGTAGAGAAGACTTTCATTTCTTCCTTACACTGATTATTATAGTAGGCATATTTGAAAAAATAAAATATTTAGCACTCTTAATTTTAGAGTGCTAATTTAGAGAAGAAAATGTTGCTGTTATCAGTGATTTTGCTTGTGGATAATTTTAGCAAAAAATATGAGGGAGACAATTAACGATGGTTTATTATCAAAAAATGACACCAAAAGGTTATCAGAAAATTAAGGATGAAATTGCACAATTGAAAAAAGAGCGCCCGCGGCGAATTAAAATTTTGCAGGAAGCACGAAGTATGGGTGATTTATCTGAGAATACCGAGTATACAGAGGCCAAACGTGATTTGGGTCATTTACAAAGTCGCTTGCGTTATCTTGATAAGCAATTAAAGTATGCGGAAATTGTTAAAAAGCAGGATGACGGCAAGGTCGACTTAGGCAACCGAGTGACATTGAAGTTTGCCGATGATGAGATAACTGAAGAATATCAGATTGTTGGCCGAATGGAAGCTGATTTGGCAAGAGGCAAGGTAGCGTTTGATTCTCCATTAGGACAAGCAATTATGAAAAAGCAGGTTGGAACTCAAGTCACGGTGGCAGCTCCTGCAGGTAATTATCAGGTAACAATTATTAAAATTGAATAATCAGTGAAGCAATATGCAAGTGCTGATAAATCCGCAAAAAATATTGCTTGTGCGCCAAAATAGTTAAATTTAGATATTCTCAATCTTTTGCAAGTGCTATCGTTAAATCTAAAATAAGAGAGGAGAATTATTTATGCTTAAATGGATTTTAGCGCGACCAGATTCAGATAAACGGGTACCGCAAGAAAAAATTGCCAGTACTTATAAATGGCGGCAATTAGGTGTTTTGCTTGCAACATGTATTGGCTATATTGGGTATTACATTATTAGGCTAGTGTTTACAACTGAGCAAAACGATATTATGAAAGCTTACCACTTTACCACTGCTGACGTTGGCTTGATTTTGTCCTGCTTTGGCATAGGATATGGTGTTGCCAAACTATTTATGGGTGCATTGGCTGATAAGTGTGATGCTAACCGTTATCTGATGTTAGGCTTGTTACTATCGGCAATTTTAAATATCTTTTTGGGCAGTAGCCGTAATTTATATATTATGATGCTGTTGATGTTTTTGATTGCCGTAACTCAAGGAATGGGTGCTGCTGCCTGTCAACGGATGATCCAGTTATGGTGGGGGCCTAGAATGCGGGGCACCATGTATTCAATTTGGTCTTCAGCACATAATGCAGGTTCGTTTATCTGTGTTGCAGTAGTTCAGTTAGCGAGTTTTTTGTTTGCTGGCTCATTAGCAGCTGTCTTTTATACAGCTTCGGTAGTGTCCTTTATTATTTGCGTTTTGATCTTATTGTTAGGTGCTGATCGTCCAGCAGTTGTTGGGCTGCCTGATATTTCAACTTATACTGGTGATAAGGTAGTCTTGGATAATGGTCAGACAGTGACTTCTGATTCAACGCAGTTAAGTATCATGCAAATCTTCGTTAAGTATATTTTAAAAAATAAACTTGTTTGGGCTGTTACCTTAACGTCGATGTCACTATATTTAGTACGTTATGGTATTCAAAGTTGGATTCCATCATATTTAGTTCAAACTAAGGGTTTTGATCCTAGTGTTGCTAAGTGGGTAATCGGAATTTTTGAATTAGCGTCTGTTCCGGGAGTAATCATCATCGGGGCAATCTCTGATTTGCTTAAAGGCCGGCGGGCTCAAGTTTCAATTGCTTGTGTTATCGGTGTACTGCTATGTTTGACAGTTTATTTCTTTACTAATAATCATACTTTGATTATTACGGCCTTGATTATTATGGGTAATTTGATTTATGCGCCACTGACTTTAGTGGGATTAATGATTAATGAAGTTGTACCAAAGTTTGCAGTTGGTGCCTCAACTGGGTTTATGGGCTTTTTCCAATATATCTTTGGTGAAACACTGGCAACAGCTCTTATTGGGGTTTTGGTTAACCAGTTTGGTTGGATTGCCAGCAATACAATCTTGTACTTAGCTTCAGGCTTGGCCATTATCTTTTTACTTTATACGGCAAGAAGTGAAAAAAAGATGCGGCAAGAAGCGGTAGCTAAGTTATAAGGTAGTGTCAATTGCTTTAACTGATATTAGGATGGTAGAAATAGATTAGAAAAAATTTGTTGATGTTTCATAAAATTGCTTTTTTTTGCTATAATATGGGATTTGTAGGGTATACAAATAGATAGAGGTAATTTGTCGTGAATACACCAGCATCAAGAGAGGGCAACCTAATCCGCTACATCATCTACTTTATTGCATATTTAATGGTTGCCGGCGTGGTTAAATTGGTAACCATTAATTCACCAATTCATATCTGGGATTTGATTTTATTTGCATTAATTTCTTTGATGGTTTTACTATTTTTTATTTATCGGTTTAATCGTGAGCAGCGCTTTTTTGATCGCAGCTTTTCTGGCTCGTGGCTTGGTAATTTTGGCCTGACTATTGGCTTGACTTTGGTTGTTACCGCCTTACGGATTAGTGTTTCTTGGCTGCAAGCTTATGGTAAGGTGCGAATGTATGGTTTTCAAACGGTTTATCTGCATCATGAGTCTAATTCGACTTACTGGTTTTTGCTGATTGCGCTGGGGATAGTTTTGCCAGTCCTGCAAGAATTTCTGATTACTGGCTTTTTATTCAACTATACTTTTCGGCGTAATACAATGTTTACCGCTGTTTTGGGTATAATGACGTCGGGTATCCTGTTTAGTATCTTGAATTGGCAGAGTTCAATACCGCTTCTCGTAATTAATGCACTATTTGGAATGTTGTTTGCCTGGTCGTATCTCTACACACAGACATTGTGGATGCCAATTTATTTGGCGATTGTTAACGGTGTGATTTTGTTAATTATGACGTAAAAATAAAAAGAGCAATGATTGAAAAATCATTGCTCTTTTTTATTAAAGCGGATAGCGTGAATCGAACCCGCATCTTCAGCTTGGGAAGCTAACATTCTACCGTTAAACTATACCCGCATTACTAAAACAGTTTATCATGTTTTGTTGATAAAACCAAGTATTGATTAAAAATAATTACTGTAATATTATTTATGTAAGCGTTTATATAATAATGAAGGAGTAAACAATGGTAAGACAGATAAAAAAATGGTTATTAGCCTTGATTACTGTGACAGTAGTTATTGGCCTTGCAGCTACGCAATCAGTTCAAGCTAAATCAAGTAAGAAATTTGAATTAGGAATTGAAGTCCTAATGAAGCAAAAGCAAGGATTATTAAAAGGTAAGAGAGTAGGGTTAGTTACTAATCCAACAGGAGTTGACCAGCAGCTACGTAGTGATGTTGACTTGTTATACAATGATCCTAAAATTAATCTAACGGCATTGTACGGTCCTGAACATGGGGTAAGAGGAAGTTCACCAGCAGGTGGGTATGTTGAATCATATACTGATCCTGAAACAAAATTGCCAGTTTATAGTCTTTATGGCAAAACACAAAAGCCAACAGCAGATATGCTGAAGAATGTTGATGTATTATTGTTTGATATTCAAGATGCTGGTGTAACATATTATACATATGTATGGACATTGTATTACGTTTTACAGGCAGCAGCTGAAAATCATAAGCAGGTAATTGTTTTAGATCGTCCTAATCCCTTAGGTGGTACTAGAGTTGAAGGACCAGTAACCGTTGAAGCGGGTAATTCATCCTTTGTTGGATTAAAAGATTTAGCACTAGTTCACGGAATGACTTTTGGGGAAATCGCGGAATATTTTAATAAAGAATATAATTTAAATGCTGATTTATCAGTGATTAAAATGAAAAATTATGATCGGCGTAAACGTTATGCTGATTTGAAAATTCCGTTTGTTATGCCATCACCTAATATGCCAACAACAGATACGATTAATGTTTATCCAATGACTGGTTTTTATGAAACTTTTGCGAATGTTTCAGAAGGTAGAGGTACAACCAAGCCATTTCAGCTAGTAGGTGCAGATTTTGTTGATGGTACTGCTTATGCTAAACAATTAAATGATTTACACTTAACTGGAGTTAAATTTAGAGCAGCAGCCTTTACACCTGATCCAGGTCAAAAAGATGCCGGCAAATTAACTCAAGGAGTAGAGGTTTACGTTACCGATCCAAATAAGTATGATCCAATTTATGATGGCTTATCAATGATGAAAGTTCTCAATGATGACTATAGTGATAAGGTTGAGTGGCGAAAAGATAATTGGCTGGCTAAGTTAACAGGTAAATCTTATATTGAAAAAGATTTGCGTGCAGGAGTTCCAGTAAAACAAATTGTTGCCAAGTGGCAGCCTGAATTGAAGAAATTCAAGCAAGTGAGAAAACATTATTTGCTGTATAAAATTCCTGGCAAAAAATAGTTCAATATTAAAAAACGTTAGTTGTAAAATGCTAACGTTTTTTATGTTAGCTTTATTTTCTTTCCGGCATCTTAGTAGCCGTCAGGGGCATCTGGCTGCGGTCAATTAAGCTGGAAAAGTTTTGAAAAAGCCAGCGGCGTAATTCACTAGATGCAATAACTAGCGGCATCCGGTCGTGAATTGGAGCCATAACTGGGTTGGGCTTAGTAGTCACCATTGAAAAATGGTCATCTTGATAAATATCAGCAATTAAAGTTAATGGCGCATTGGGATTATGAAAAGAATAACGTTCATGATATTTGTGACCATTGGCAGAATAGGTGTTGCATCCTGATTCAAAAAAATTTCGTACGATAATCAGACACCGTGAACGTGCAAATGAAGTATCCCACATTGAATTCTTTTGTTCATAAAAGCGTTCAATGCGGGCATTGAAAATCACTTTTTTGCTGTCAATTGGGCTGGGATAGCCCCAAGACTTCGGTAATAGTTGCAATTGTTTCTTATGATAAAGTAAAACTGGTGCTTGACCTTTAGGGAAGACATTTTGATTTTGCGGTAAGTTATTTGCTGGTTCAATTAGGGGCAAGTTGAGGTCACTAACAAGGTATTGTTTAATTTCTGCTAAAGTAGGCAGTTGGAATTGATTGCACATTGTTCCTCCAGGTTTAATCATTGCTTAATTTTTGGTAAAATTAAGTATTCAATACTGCATAAATAGGATTTTTATTTTTAAAGAAGGCAAAAGATAAATGGAAAAGAAAGTTATTTTAACAGGTGATCGACCAACAGGTAAGTTGCACATTGGTCATTATATTGGTTCGTTGAAAAACCGTGTTAAGCTGCAGAATTCAGGCGCGTATCACCCATTCATCATGATTGCGGACACGCAGGCATTAACCGACAATGCTCGTAATCCAGAAAAGATTCGCAATAGTCTAATTCAAGTGGCGCTTGACTATTTGGCTGTTGGCATTGATCCGCAAATTTCCACGATTTTTGTACAATCACAAATTCCCGCCTTGTTTGAATTGACGGCTTATTACATGGACTTAGTTACAGTTAGTCGGTTGGAGCGTAATCCAACAGTTAAAACTGAGATTAAGCAAAAGGGATTTAACGATTCGCTTCCAGTGGGCTTTTTAAATTATCCTGTTTCGCAGGCTGCTGATATTACAGCATTTAAGGCAACATTGGTTCCAGCAGGTGACGATCAAGAGCCGATGATTGAGCAGGCACGTGAAATTGTGCGTACCTTTAATCGCGTTTATGATTGCGATGTGCTGGTTGAGCCTCAAGGTTACTTTCCTGAAGAGGGGAGTGGTCGTTTACCCGGACTTGACGGTAACGCTAAAATGTCGAAATCGCTGGGCAACGCTATTTATTTGGCTGATGATGCCAAAACTGTCCAAAAGAAAGTCATGTCAATGTATACTGATCCTAATCACATTCATGTTGAAGATCCAGGTAAAATTGAGGGGAATACCGTTTTTACCTACCTTGATGTTTTTGATCCTAATAAAGATAAGGTAGCAGAATTAAAGGCAAATTACCAAAAAGGTGGCTTAGGTGATGTCAAAATTAAACGTTACTTGAATCAGGTTTTGGAAGCAGAATTAGCGCCAATTCGACAGCGCCGTGAAAAATTTGCTCAAGATGAAGATGCAGTTTATGAAATGCTTCAAGAAGGTTCCAAGAAGGCTAATGAAGTTGCTAATGAAACCTTGCGTGAAGTGCGGGCAGCAATTGGCTTGAACTACTTTGACAAGAGGTAAAAAATGCGTGATCGAATTCCGTGGAAGCAATATTTTATGATGCAAGCTTTAGTTATTGCACAGAGATCTACTTGTGATCGGGCTCTTGTTGGTAATGTCCTAGTTAAGGATAATCGCATTATCGGGACAGGCTATAATGGTTCAGTTACGGGGGCATCACACTGCGATGATGTTGGCCACCAATTGGTTGATGGCCATTGTGTGCGCACAATTCATTCCGAAATGAATTCGCTGATTCAATGCGCTAAAAATGGCGTTTCAACTGATAATACGGAAATTTATGTAACGCATTTTCCTTGTTATAATTGTGCTAAGGCGTTAGTTCAAGCTGGAGTTAAGAAAATTAATTATTACTTTGATTATCATGATAATCCACTGGTAATTGCACTTTTTGAAGATTGTGGGGTTCCCTATGAGCAAATTAAGATTGACCGTAAATACGTCGAACAATTGGCACATAAATTGGAGGATGCTGAAAACTAAGTTGGTACTGATTGCCAGTTTGTGTGGGTTATTTTGGACAATGACAGGGATGACAAATCCTAATATTCAAGATAATAGTCATTTGTTAGACCACGAGACTAATAAATTAATTATTGCCAAAAATGATCGTTATTGGCAGACGGGTGAACAGCCACAGATTATTGTCCGAACGATTAATCGCATTGAACAACTAACACCTAAAAATTTGAGTAAAGCTAAGCATACTGTGTATATCATTGTTGGAACTAAAGGAAAAAAACATAATGTGCAGATCTATTCAAGTAAAGATTTGCATGCGGCATTCACAGCCGATATCCGCAGTAATATTATTCGCTCACAGTCAGATAAATTGCGTAGTAGTAGTAAAAAGCAATTTAATCAGGGATTGCGTTTTGTATTTAGAGCTTGTGCAACAACAATTGACCAGCAATACCAATATTCGTTTGACAAGTATGACTTAACTAATGATGAACGGTCGCAGATTGTGCACCCACACCGTTTAGCTTTGCCAATTGCACTAGCATTAGTAATTGTAGTTGCTGGCTTGTATTACTTTTTCAAACGTAATTTACAGCTCCGAAGTGCAAATAAAAATAAGTAAATTGGTTGACTTGGTGTGTGGTTATGGATTACACTCACCATGTAATTAAATAAAACAAAACAAATAAACTGTTAGGTGAGACTCCTACGTGAACACACGCTATCGCCCAGAAACATCTAGAGATGCCAACGAGTTAAATAGGTGTCGTCGATTTAAGGCGAGATCCAGATAGCTAGCATGTGCTTACGTCACGTAGTGTTAAAGCTGAACGACGAGTATATTATTTATGATACCTTGTTTAAAAAGGTCGCCTGCAGCTTTTGCATGCGGCCTTTTTTGGTTTGTTTGAGTTTTTTTAAAATAAGGAGTGGTGAGAATGCTGAAAAAACCAAGTGATCAAACTGAAAGCAAGGACCTGCAGCTAGTCAGGACAATTGCTAAGGAATCACGAGCCGAAACATTGGCACGGTTGCATGCCAGCAGCAACGGTTTGTCAACTAAGCAAGCAAAAAAGAACCGAGAAGAGTATGGTTCAAATAAAATTGCCTCAAACAAACATGATTCGAAGTTACGCTTTTTAGCCGAAGCGTTTATCACGCCATTCACATTAGTTCTGTTGGTACTAGCGACTTTGTCTTTGTGTACTGATTATCTTTTTGTTCCCGCTGGGCAAAAGGATCTGAGTACAGTAATCATCATGCTGACAATGGTCATAATTTCTGGTATTACTAGTTTTGTGCAAAATGTTAAGTCATCAAATGCAGTTAATTCTCTGCTAAAGATGGTGTCGGTTACAACTGATATTATCCGTGACGGTAAGGATCAAGAAATTGCTACTGACAAGGTAGTTGTTGGCGATGTAATCAGACTAGCAGCTGGTGATATGGTGCCGGCTGATATGCGGCTGCTTTCTAGTAAAGACCTTTTTTGTTCGTCAAGTTCACTCAATGGTGAATCAAGTCCAGTGGAAAAAATGGCGACAAAAAAGCCCGGAATTGGTCAAGATCGTGATTATTTGGATTACCCAAATATTTTATATGAAGGGACAACGATTGTTTCTGGTGCGGGTTTAGGCGTTGTCTTTGCAACAGGCTCTCATACCATGTTTGGTAAATTAGCTCACGATATTGCTAGAAATGATGTTAAGAATACCACTTTCGATGTGGGCATTAAAAATATTTCTAAGCTGTTAATTACTATGACTGCAATTATTGCACCATTAGTATTTATTATCAATGGGTTGACTAAAGGTAATTGGGTTGATGCGTTAATCTTTGCCATCGCAACAGCCGTCGGCTTAACTCCAGAAATGTTACCAGTAATTGTTACAACGAACTTAGTTAAAGGTTCAGTTGAAATGTCAAAGCATGGCACAATTGTAAAGAAGATGAATTCCATTCAGAATTTTGGCTCGGCTGATGTTCTTTGTACAGATAAGACAGGAACACTAACGCAGGATAAAGTTGTGCTTGAGCGTCATTACGACTTAAATTTACGTGAAACTTCTAAAATTTTGGAATTAGGCTATCTTAATTCTTATTACCAAACAGGGATGAAGAACCTGATTGATAAGGCAATTATTGAAGCTGCTGGTGATGAGCTTGATGTTAATGAAATCCAGCGTGATTACAATAAAATTGATGAAATTCCGTTTGATTTTTCTAGACGGCGCATGAGTGTTGTAGTTGAAAATTCTGACCGTGAACACGGCGAGCATCTGTTGGTAACTAAGGGAGCTGCTGAGGAAATGTTAGCCGTGTCTACTAAAGTTGAGGTGGATGGGCAGATTTTACCATTAACGCCAGAACGCAGGCAGAAAGTGCTGGCTAAAATTAATGATATGAACGATGATGGCTTGCGCGTAATTATGCTTGGTTATAAGCGGAATCCTGCTCCTGTCGGGGAATTTTCGGCTAAGGATGAAAGTGATTTGATCTTATGTGGCTTTTTAGCTTTTCTTGATCCACCGAAGGAAAGTGCGAAGAATGCTTTGGCTAAGCTAGCGCGTGATGGTATCACTGTTAAAATCTTGACAGGAGATAATGAAGCCGTTACAAGAACCGTTGGTTTACAAGTAGGGTTGAATGTTGATAATGTCTATTCTGGCTCTGACTTAGATGGTAAGAGTCCAGAAGAATTAGCTAAGATGGTTGAAGAATGTAATATCTTTGTAAAACTTTCACCAGAAGATAAGACTAAAATTATTAATCTTTTGAAGCAAAATGGTCATACTGTCGGTTACATGGGCGATGGCATTAATGATGCGCCAGCAATGAAAGCAGCCGATGTCTCGATTTCAGTGGATACTGCAGTGGATATTGCTAAGGAATCAGCTGACATTATTTTGCTGCACAAGGACTTAAATGTCCTCGAAAAGGGTGTCAGAATTGGCCGGAAAGTCTTTGGCAATACGATGAAGTATATTAAAATTACCTTATCGTCAAACTTTGGTAATATTTTATCAATTTTGGTTGCCTCATCATTTTTGCCATTTTTGCCAATGCTGCCGCTGCAATTACTGATTCTAGATTTACTTTACGGGACAAGTTGTCTATCGTTACCATTTGATACGATGTCAGACAGTTATTTGAAACAGCCACGGACATGGTCAACGAAAAAATTACCGAAGTTTATGTTTTACTTTGGGCCAACTTCATCGGTATTTGATATTGTTACCTTTGGTTTGTTATACTTTCTAATTTGTCCGCATTTGGTTGGTGGTGCATACAATGCCATTTCACCAGCACAAAAGGTAGCGTTTGTAGCCTTGTTCCACACTGGTTGGTTTATTGAGTCACTGTGGACGCAAGAAATGGTTATCCATGCTTTGCGTGACCGGCATTTGCCATTTATCAAGCAGCATGCAACTTATGCGGTTATCTTGGCAACCTTTGGTGCAGGAATTATTGGTACTTTACTACCGTTCTCTTTTGCTGCAGGTGCGTTGAAGTTTGGTCCGATGCCGCTTGACTATATGTGGGTAATACTCGGAATTTTAATTCTGTATATTTTATTGACAACAGTGGTTAAGCACTTTTACTTAAAGCAAGAAAAATTTTTGATTTAAATATTAATGCAAAAATTATCTGAGAAAAATAGGCTTCTTAGACACTCAAAAATAGATCAAGTATTCCTGTTGGGAAAACTTGATCTATATTTTTTTGCTTGACACGGTTATCTTATGCTGCAATCTGGTTTTTGTTAACAAAGTTGTGAAAGCTCGGGCGAATAATTAAATCGAGTGGCTAATAGACAGGTATATAATTGTTACTAATAAAAATATTTAATATAAGTCTTTTTGAGGTAAATGATAAAATAAAAAATCGAAAATTAGTGTTGTTATTTGCAGTAGTTACATTTGCTGTCGCACCAACATAAACTTATTATATTTTTTACTGCAAAATGTATCTATAATAATAACAATGTTTAGCTTTTACTGAGATAAAAATTAAAATATCAAGCAAAAATCCTCATAATGCAATTTTTACGCTCTTTTAGTGTAGTATAATGAACTGAAAACAGTAAAATCCTAAGGAGAAACAAATATGGCTGATAAAAAAACTTTTTATGTTACAACACCAATCTATTATCCATCCGGCCGTTTAACGATCGGGAATGCGTATACTACAATTGCGGCTGATACCATTGCGCGTTACAAGCGCAGCCAAGGTTATGATACCTTCTTTTTAACCGGGACTGACGAGCACGGCTTAAAAATTGAACAAAAGGCTGAGAAGCAAGGCATCAAGCCGCAAGAGTTTGTAGACAAGATGGTTGTGATGTATAAGAAATTATGGAAGAGCCTTGATATTTCTTATGACAAATTTATCCGGACAACGGACGAGGAGCACGTTAAGAGTGTACAGAAGATTTTTGAAAAGTTATTAAAGCAAGGCGACATTTACCTTGGTGAATACACTGGTTGGTATTCAGTTGAAGATGAAGAATACTTTACTGAGTCACAGCTTGCTGAAGTCTATAAGGACGATGCTGGTAACGTAATCGGCGGCAAGGCTCCATCCGGTCATGAAGTGCAGTTAGTTAAGGAGCCGTCATACTTCTTCAAGATGAGTAAGTACGCTGACCGTTTGCAGCAATACTACAAGGATCATCCTGACTTTATCTTGCCGCACTCTCGGGAAAAAGAAATGGTTAATAACTTCTTAAAGCCAGGTCTTGAAGACTTATCAGTTACACGGACAACGGTTTCTTGGGGGATTCCTGTGCCAAGTGATCCTAAACACGTGGTTTATGTCTGGATTGACGCTTTATCAAACTATATTACAGCACTAGGTTATGGCTCTGACGATGATTCCTTATTTAAGAAATACTGGCCAGCTGATGTTCATTTGGTTGGTAAGGAAATTGTGCGCTTCCATACCATTTATTGGCCAATTATGTTAATGGCACTAGACTTGCCGCTTCCAGAACACGTTATTGGTCACGGTTGGGTATTGATGAAGGACGGTAAGATGTCTAAGTCCAAAGGTAACGCTGTTTATCCGGAATCAATTACAAGCCGTTATGGTGTTGATGCTTTGCGTTACTATTTAATGCGGGCATTGCCATTTGGCTCAGATGGTGTCTTTACGCCAGAGGACTTTGTTGAGAGAGTTAACTATGATTTGGCAAATGACCTGGGCAACTTGCTTAACCGGACTGTTTCGATGATTAACCAATATCAAGATGGTCATGTTGCACCAGTTGCTTCAGAGCAAGATGAATTAGGCAAGCAATTGGCTGCTGTTGCAGAAGAAACGATTGCCGACTACAAGAAGAACATGGATAAGCTTTACTTTACTCAAGCAATTGAAGGAATTTGGAAGTTTATTGGTCGTGCCAACAAGTATATTGACGAAACAACACCTTGGGCTTTGAACAAGGCGGGCAAGAAGGAAGAATTGTCTTTGGTAATGTCCAACTTAGCTGAAAGTTTACGAATTGTTGCCCTACTAATTGCGCCAATTATGACTAGAACACCAGTAGAGATGTTTAGACAACTTGGCTTAGATTGGGAAAATGCTGCCCAAAAGAAATTAGCCTTTGGCGACTGCACTTGGGATGTTAAGGTAACAGAGAAGCCAACCCCAATTTATCCTCGTTTAAAGCCGGAAGAAGAAATTAAGTACATTAAAGACGAGATGGCTAAGGCTAAGCCAAAGAAGCAGAGCCGTAGTGAACAAGGCAAAGATCCAGAAATTACCATTGATGATTTTGATAAGGTTAAGATTAAAGTTGGTAAAATTTTGTCAGTTGAGCCAGTTCAAGGATCAAGCAAGTTGTTGAAATTCCAGCTGGACTTTGGTAATGGTGATGAACGGCAAATCTTGAGCGGAATCCGTAAGTATTATCCAAATGCTAGTGAATTACTTGACCGTAAAGTCTTAGCCGTAACTAACTTGAAGCCGCGTAAGATGGTCGGTCAAATGAGTCAAGGCATGTTATTATCAAGTGAAAAAGGCGGTCAAGTTAAGCTGGCCCTAGTTGGTGATGAACACGAAGTTGGAGCCGAATTAGGTTAATGGAATTAATTGATAACCATACACATCTGCAGGATGAACCGTTTCGTGGCAAAGAAGCATTTTACGTTGACCGGGCCAAAGAGCTGGGTGTTACAAAGATGATTTGCGCGGGGCAAGATCCAGATTTTAATAAGCGGGCAATTGACCTTAGCCAGCGTTTTGATAACGTTTATGCCATGGTTGGTTATTGCCCTGATGTTGCTAAGGATTATGACCAGCAAGCAGAAGATTTGCTAATTGAACAGCTGCAAACTCCCGGTGTGGTTGCCATGGGTGAGATTGGACTTGATTATTATTGGGATGAATCTCCAAGAGATAAGCAGCGGGCAGTAATGAAGCGTCAGATTGAAGTGGCTCACGAGTTGCATTTGCCAGTTGATATTCATACGAGGGATGCTTTTAGTGACTGCTATGATATTTTACGCAGCAGTAACCTTGAATACGGTGCAATTCTGCACAGTTTCAATGGTGACTCTGCTTGGCTCAAAAAGTTCATGGAGCTAAATGTTTGTTTTTCTTACTCTGGTGTAGTTTCCTTTACTAAGGCAACTGAAGTCCATGAGTCTGCCAGACAAACACCGCTTGACCGCTTGTTGATTGAAACGGATGCACCGTTTTTGACGCCGAAACCGTATCGCGGTAAACAAAACGAGCCAGGTAACGTTTACTATGTGGCTCAGGCAATTGCCGAACTGAAAGATATTCCAATAGAAAAAGTTGCTGCGGCAACTTATGCAAATACTGTGAGAGTTTATGGTCTTAACTAAAAAACAATTTAATGCGGTTGTGGTCGTTGAGGGAAAAGACGACACAATTCGGCTGAAACAATTTTTCCCGGGAATTGAAACAATTGAGACTAACGGTTCAGATGTGCCGCAAACCGTCTTGACAGAGTTAAAAGAACTGATTAAAACGCGGGATGTCATTGTTCTGACTGATCCTGATCTCAATGGTGAGCGAATTCGCCGATTAGTGACACAAGCAGTCCCGCAAGCTAAGCAAGCATTTATTACGCGTAAAGAAGGAGTCCCACAAAAACGTGGTAATTCTTTGGGCGTTGAACATGCATCAAAAGAGGCCTTAACGCGGGCTTTGAGCGCTTTACATGAAGTTAAGCTTGAGCAAAGCGATTTGACTAAAGAGGCTTATCAAAAGTTAGGTCTAGCTAGTGGTCAGGGTTCACGCCAATTACGTGAACGCGTTGGTATTAAGTTGCGGGTCGGTTATGGTAATGCCAAGCAATTTTATAAACGGCTGCACACTTTTGGCATAACTCGAGAAAAATTAACGCAGGCTGTTGAGGAGGCAAAGCATGAATAACGAAATTCCTATTGGATCGCCAGTTAGAACGCAGGCAATTATTAATCGTTATTTTGTCAAGGCCAAGAAAAATTTAGGTCAGAATTTTCTGGTTGATCTGAATGCAATTCAAGGAATTGTGCAGGCGGCAGATATTCGGCCGGGTGACCAAGTAATCGAAATTGGCCCGGGGATTGGCTCTTTAACTGAACAGCTTTTGTATGCGGGAGCGAAAGTTTTTGCTTATGAAGTCGATGACGCGTTGCCGGAAATTTTAAATAATGAATTGCCACGGCAAATTGCCGGGGTGCCAATTAAAGATCGTTTTGAATTAATGATGAAGGACATCTTAAAGGCAAACTTCAAGGCAGATTTGCAGGACTTTTTTGACTTGACTAAGCCAATTAAGGTTGTTGCCAACTTGCCCTATTACATTACAACACCGATTATTTTTTTCTTGAACGAATCAGAATTGGACTTTGCTAGTTTAACCTTAATGATGCAAAAAGAAGTTGCCGACCGGTTAAGTGCTGTGCCGGGCAACAAGGAATATGGTCCGCTTTCGATTGCCGTACAGATTGAAATGAAGGTAACGTCAGCTTTAACTGTTAAAAATACATCGTTTATTCCTAAGCCGCGAGTTGATTCTAGTGTTGTTGTGTTAACGCCATTAGTGCAAAAGCCAGATGTTGGTGAGATTAAGCACTTTAATTGGGTAGTGAAAATGTGTTTTGCACAAAGACGCAAGACGCTAAATAACAATTTGAAGAATTTGGTGCCAGAAGCTGATAAGCGAGCAGAGTTGATTAAAGCCTTAGGTGTAGATCCACGGATTCGTCCTGAACAATTGACAATTGCGCAGTTTGCCCAAATTGCACGGGCTATTCCAGTGCAAAAGTAATATTTGCTCGGATTTTTACAATTACTAAAAAATAATTGAAATATTTGTCACAATATGGTAAAATAGCTCCTAAAGGAGTTGTTTTTAGTGCCAACATCAATTATTACCATTAAACATAAATTAGATTCACATTTAGGTGATCCTTTAACAGTAGTTGCAAGAGCCGGACGTAAGAAGGTAACGAAGAGACATGGAATTTTGAAAGAAACATTCCCTGCTGTCTTCGTTGTTGACTTAGATCAAGATCAGAATAATTTTGAGCATGTCTCTTATAGTTATACGGATTTGTTAACCAAAAATATTACATTGAAATTTAATGATGAAGCCGAAGAAGCTGAAGCATAATTTAGAAAAAATGAGTTTTTTGGCATTGACATTTTGGAAAATGTTGGTGCCTTTTTTTATGGCTTAAGGTATAGTAATTATTAATAAAAAAGCAAACATTAGGAAGGAGATACTATGAAACGTTCAGAGAGATTAGTTGATATGACCAAACGCTTAATGGAGCGACCACACGAATTAATTCCGTTGCCATTTTTTGCTAAACAATATGGTGCTGCTAAGTCGTCGATTTCCGAAGATTTGTCTATCCTAAAACACACTTTGGCAGCTAATCAAGATGGTATTTTGGAAACGGTGGCTGGTGCTGCTGGAGGCGTTCGTTATGTTCCGTTTTGGGGGAAGAAGCACGCTCAGAATTATTTGACAGATTTGGCTGCGCGAATTGAAGATCCAGAGCGGATCTTGGCTGGTGGCTTTGTTTATTTATCCGATATTTTAGGAAACCCACAGGACTTAGAAAAGATTGGTAAGCTGGTTGCTACGCGCTACGCCTACTCTAATATTGATGTCGTTATGACAATTGAAACTAAAGGAATTGCACTTGCTCAGGCAGTTGCTCGTTACCTTAATGTCCCGTTTATTATTGCACGCAAGCGTTCGAAGGTGACGGAGGGAGCAACAGTTTCTGTCAATTATATTTCTTCTTCACTTGATCGAGTATCCAAAATGGAATTGCCAACACGAGTTTTGAATGAAAATTCTAATGTTTTACTCGTGGATGATTTTATGATGGCTGGTGGAACTCTAACAGGAATGCAGCAGTTAGTTAAGGAATTTAACAGTAATATTGCTGGTGTTTGTGTGCTTTGTGAAGCTGATTTTGATGATGTGAAGTTGATTGAGGGTCACTTGTCATTGGTCAAGATTAAGAAAGTAGATCCAGCTAAACGAGTTATCTTGGCAGAACCGGGCAACTTTGTGGTACATACCGATTTTAACCGCTTTTAAAATTAAATGATATACTGGAATTTAGTTGCAATTTAAAAATAAAACGAGGTTAAAATTAATGAAAAAGTTTGTAGTTGTCCTTGCCGCAGGTAAGGGTACACGAATGAAGTCTAAGTTGTACAAGGTGCTGCATCAAGTATGTGGTAAGCCAATGGTTGAGCATGTTGTGGAAGCTGCGGAAGCAATTAATCCTGACAAGATTGTAACCGTTGTTGGTAACGGGGCTGATGAAGTAGAAAAAGTACTTGCTGGCAAGTCAGAATTTGTTTTGCAAGAAAAGCAATTGGGAACAGGAGATGCTGTTCTTACTGCCCAAACAGAATTAGCTGATCAAGTAGGTGCTACCTTAGTAATTACAGGTGACACTCCGCTTTTTACTAGTCAAACTTTTCAAAATTTGTTTGATTACCATCAAAAAAAGGGTAATGCAGCAACGGTTTTGACAGCCCAAGCACCTAATCCTTACGGGTATGGTCGGATTATTCGTGATGAACAAGGTAATGTCTTGCGAATTGTCGAACAAAAGGACGGCAATACTGAAGAATTGCAGGTTAATGAAATCAATACTGGCGTTTTTTGCTTCGATAATCAGAAGCTTTTTGCTGCATTGAAGCATGTTACTAATAATAATGCTCAAGGTGAGTATTACTTAACTGATGTGCTGGAGATATTACGTAATCATGGTGAACATGTTGGTGCCTATAAGATGCCTGATTTTAGTGAAAGTCTTGGTGTTAATGATCGCATTGCCTTGGCCCAAGCAACTAAAATTATGCAGAAGCGAATTAATGAAGAACACATGCGTAATGGCGTTTCGTTTGTTGATCCAGCCACTGCTTACATTGATGCTGACGTTGAGATTGGCTGTGATACGGTTATTGAGGCTAATGTGGTTATCAAGGGTAAAACCGTGATTGGTAATGATTGTTTGATTACCACGGGTTCTAGAATTGTTGATACTAAAATAGGTAATCATGTGACAGTTACTTCATCAACACTAGAAAATGCTACAATGGCTGATCATACGGATATTGGCCCTAATTCTCATTTGCGACCTAATGCGGTAATCTGTTCAGGTGCTCATGTTGGTAATTTTGTTGAAATTAAAAATGCTACAATTGGTGAGAATTCTAAAGTTGGTCATCTGACTTATGTGGGTGATGCTACTTTGGGTAAAGATGTTAACGTTGGTTGTGGGACCATTTTTGCTAACTATGATGGTGTGCAAAAAGATCATACAACTGTGGGTGATAAGTCCTTTATTGGTTCAGGTGCGACCTTGGTTGCGCCAGTTAATGTTGCTGATCATGCCTTTGTTGCTGCTGATTCCACAATTACTAAAGACGTTGCTAGGTATGATATGGCAATTGCCCGTGGTCGACAAGTTAATAAACCAGATTATTGGCATAAACTGGCTTTATCAAAGAGTGAAGACTGGCAATAATTAAATTGGTTAAATTTATAAAGGGTTTTCTAATGATAGAAAGCTCTTTTTTACTTTAATTAAGTTAATTTGTGTTAAGAATCAATAACAACTTGGTAACGTTGCTTTACACGGGCATTTTTTAGGTTACAATATGAAATAATAAATTAAAACAAAAATTTGATGTGAGGTAAAAAAAGATATGAAATTAAGTCATAAGTTGCTGATGGTATCAGCTGCGGCATTACTTGAAGTGAGTCCGGTGTTAGCTGGTCAAGTATCATCAGTTCAAGCAGCTGATAAGACTACGGCTAAAGCTGCAGTTAATAAAAAAGATAAAAAAGCAACAACTGTCAAAACAGCAGCTAAGAAGACTACACCAGCCAAGGCTACTAGCTCTAAAAAAGGCACGATTAAATTAAGCCGTAATGCATATGTCTTTGACAAAGATGGTAAAAGGTTAAAGGAATACATGGGCAGTAGTAAGTACACGACAATTGCTAAAGGAATAACGCTTAACTACAACGGTAAGAAGACAATTAACGGTAAGAATTATTATTCTATTGGTAATGGTGCTTTTATCAAAGCAGCTAATGTTGGTTATGTTGATGGTAAAAAAGTTAGCCAGACCAACACAATTACGGCCACAATTAAGCATAATGCTTATATTTATAATGGTCAGGGTAAAACAGATAAGAAAAAGGTAAAGAAGGGGCAGCAAGTAACAGTTGATCAATTGAAATACATTGGCAGTAAGCTATTTTACCGGCTTGGCGGACAAAGTGATCAATTTGTTAAGGCAACGAATGTTGGTTCAACTTCAAGTAAATTGAAGCCAGTTAACAAGCGGCCCAAGAAAAATAAATCCCAAGCTAAGCCAAGCGATAATCAAAATGATCCGACAGTGATCACATTGAATCATAATTCATACATTTATGATGGTCAGGGTAACACTAGTAAAAAGAAGGTCATGCAAGGACAGCAAATTACTGTTGATGATCTGCAATATATTGGTGGAAAACTATACTACCACGTTAATGATGATAAATTTCCAGGTCAAGATCAGTGGATTAAAAAGAGTAACGTTGGCGTTATTACCGGTAAACAATTGAAGCCATCCAACTCTGCTCCAGATGATGATCAATCAGCAACTTTAATTACTTTGGGTCAAGATGCTTATGTTTATAACGATAAGGGAATTGCGCAAACAACTAAAACTTTTGCTAAAGGACATACTGCGCGGGTAACTGAATTACGTTATATTTGGGTAGCAGCTGACAATAAGGCAGAATTGTTCTATAAACTGCAAAGTGACAAGAATGGTTATATCAGAGATGTAGATGTTAGTGCCATTAGTGGCGCCAAGCTGACTGTTGTTAATACGCCACAAGATGCTCAAGATGGAATTACAGTTGCCACTGTAAGTGATAAAAGTGACTTGCAGATTGAATTAAATCAGGTAACAACTGTCAAGGCAAGTGATGCTTATAAGTTGGCTGCTAAGTCGTTGCGTGATACTTATGACAGTGCAATTACTGCGGGCATGCAAGTAAATAATGGTACGTCAACTATTAGTGAAGTTAAGGCTGCTTTGAGTAAAATCAAGGCAGCTAGGGCAGCACTTAATGGTAAGAAGATCGTGGTTAATGATCTGAATAATTTATCAGCAGCTGAAGCTAATCAAATTGTCCAATTAGCAGCTAGTGCTAACAATGTTGATCAAGGTGCGGTTCAATTTAGTAATAACAACACAACGTTAATGATTAATGGTGCTAATGGCTTCCAGCAAGCATTAAATATCAGTGATTACGCCACAACTACTAAGTAAATTATCTGTAATATAAAAGCGTTTGTTAATTTTAACAGCGCTTTTTATTATGTCCAAAAATATGTTAATATGAATTAAATAGAAAACGCTTTATTGTATAAAAAAGAGGGAAAAATGATTGGTTTTTCAATGTATCTTGGTCATGATTTAACGTCACAAGATTATAATTATTTGTTGGCAATGCGTAATGCCGGTTTTAGTACGGTTTTTACATCACTGCATATTCCAGAAGATGATTCACAAGTTGTATTGTCGCGGTTGGGTGAGTTAAGTAAATGGTGCCATAATTTGGATCTGGACTTGATTGCCGATGTATCTAAGACTGGTTTGCAAAAGTTGGGGATAGCAATTGATGACTTGGAGCAGGTTAAAAGTCTGCATTTGACAGGACTGCGGATTGATGATGGAGTCGATTTTCGTTTAGTAGCTAAGCTGTCAAAAGAAATGCCACTGATGCTTAATGCTAGTACGTTAGATACAAACGATATTACGGCTTTGCGTGAATACGGTGCAAATTTTGCTCACCTGCAAGCATGGCATAATTATTATCCACGACCTGAAACGGGACTTGATGCGGATTTGCTGCAGCGTAAGAATAGATGGCTGCACAAAAATAATCTTCAAACAATGGCTTTTGTGGCTGGTGATAGTAACAGGCGTGGACCAATTAAGCGTGGGCTGCCAACATTAGAAATGCATCGGGATGAGAATCCTTTAGCGGCGCTGCTAGAGTTGCGACAGTTTGGTTGTGATCGCGTCTTTATTGGTGATCCTGCTTTACGACAAGAGACAATTGCGAGTTTTACTAATTATGTGAAGCATGGTGCTTTGACGCTGCACCTTGAAGAACCTGTACCAGCTTTAGTTGGTCTTGAATGGCACAACCGCATTGATGTGGCGCGGGATGTTGTGCGTCTAGTTGAGGGCCGAACCAGACAGCTATTTGATACGACGCCGCTGTCAAACATTGAACCGCGGCCACGGGGAACAATTACTTGTGATAATCGGCGCTATTTGCGTTATCAGGGTGAGTTGCAGATTACCAAGCGTGATTTGCCAGCTGATGAAAAAGTGAATGTGCTGGGACATATTATTAACGCTGATTTACCAATCTTAAAGCAGATTAAGTCTGGCAGTAAAATAGTCTTTGAATTGGCAGAAAAATAACGGTCAATCAAAATAAATTTTTGACACATATTATTAGGCAATTTTTGAAAAATAAATACAAAATTTGTAAATAAGATTGAAAAGTTATTTTATTGGCATTATAATGAAATCGCATTCAAAAATGAAAGCGATTAAAATGACACTATCGTAAAATATTATCTGGCTGTTTTTAGACTGAAAAATACTTGTTGAGGTCATTTTAATCATTCATTTAATTTGTAATATGGGAGGTAATTTATTATGAATAAAAGAATGGGTGTTAGAAAATGTGCGTTGTTGCTTTCTCTAGTAACCCTTGCTAGTGTTGTTCCAGCAACATCATTTTTAAAACCGCAGACATTGTTTGCAGCGCAATCATCTAATTCGACGTCGACACAGGATAAATTTCAGATTGATCAGAAATTTCCAATTGATGAAAAAGATGATAATCCTGATTTTGATACTTGGTCGCTATTGAACAATGTTACACGGAAGTTTTATGGCTTTGCAGGCCAGGGCTATCTGTACGTTTATTCAAATAATGCCAGTAAATTTGGCTTGTACGTTAATGGGAAAAAGGTTGCTTTAAAAGCCGTTAAGCCTAATAGTTGGACCAAGATTAATATTGCCCGCGTCACTAAGAATGGGAATAATTCTTTGCAGATTGCACGTAAGGGCACGTCGGCTAGTGATACTTTGCAAATCAAAGTGCCATATCCTACTTTAGTTAACCAAGCTAAAGAAAAAAAGAATTTGCAAAATAATTCTTTTAAATTAATGGATACACTTATTAAGCAGGAGATAAAGCATGGCTTTAGTTCCGCTCAAATTGCAATTGTGCATAATGGAAAAATTATTAAACAAAGTTCTTATGGTCTACTTGATAGTTACTCGGAAAGTGGAGAACGGTTGACAACAGGTCCAAAAGTTAATAATTCCACGCTTTACGATTTAGCTTCGAATACCAAGATGTATGCGACTAACTTTGCGATTCAAAAGCTGGTTTCTGAAGGCAAGTTAGATATTAATGCCAAGGTTTCCAGTATTTTCCCTGATTTTCAGGATAAGGCAGATGATAAGATTAAAGGTAAGTCTAATCTAACCATCCGAGATATTTTAATGCACCAAGCAGGTTTCCCAGCAGATCCGCAATATCATAATAATAATTATGATCCAACTAATCCTAGTGTGAATAAAGCGAATGCTAATCCTGTATATACTCAGGATCGTAGTCAGGCTTTGAATAAAATTATTGCTACTCCACTGAATTATGTTCCAGGTACTAAAACCATCTATTCGGATGTTGATTACATGCTCTTAGGGCTAATTGTTGAAAAAATAACAGGTCAAAGAGAAGATGATTATGTTGAACATAATATTTATCAACCTTTGGGATTAACACATACGTTATATAATCCACTGCAAAAAGGTTTCACTAAAAATCAAATTACTGCTGCAGAATTGAATGGTAATACGCGTGACCATACGATTAGCTTCAATAATGTTCGCACTCATACACTTCAAGGTGAAGTACATGATGAAAAGGCATTTTATACAATGAAAGGTGTCAGTGGTCATGCTGGTTTGTTTAGCAATGCCAGTGATTTAGCAGTTTTAGCACAGACAGTAATTAATCGTGGTGGTTATGGTAAGCACCGAATTTTTGATGAAGATACATTGGATGAGTTTATTAAACCCAAGTCAACGGATCCTTCCTATGGTTTAGGCTGGCGCAGACAGGCGAGTGGTAAATATGCTTGGGCCTTTTCTAATTTTGCTGATGAAAGTACCGTTGGTCATACTGGTTGGACAGGGACTTTGACAGTGGTTGATCCTAAGGAAAATACAGCAGTTATTTTATTAACTAACTGCCGTAATACACCGATTATTAATGCTAAGCAAACGCCAAATGACTTTGCTGGCAGTCATTATCGCCTTGCGAAGTATGGTGACATTGTTGGTCTCGCATTTGCTGGTATTAATCATGACTCTAAAAACGCTAATAATCAAAAATTAATTAGTTTAGTAACACAACGCTATAATGAAATTGTCAAAAATAAAGGTGATCAAACATTTGCTGATAAGAATGATCTTGCTGCATTGTATGGTTCACTTAAGAGCCGGAGAAAGCATGGCAATAATGTTGATAAATTTATGAAGTCACATTTAGGAGTGACGATCAAGAAATTCATCGAATAACAAATTAAATATGAAATAAACCTAATGATTATATTTTGGATTGAATTATATTTTTTGAGAATCTATAATTAAATTATATTTAAATAAAATATTAGGTACAAAAGATGAATTTTAAAAATCGAGTAGAAGCTACACGTAGATATTTAACTGCGTCGGAAGTGAAGATAGCAGACTATATTTTGGGGCATCCCCAAGAAGCAGTTAAGATGAGTATTAGCGAATTAGCTGTAGCTTCAAGCACAAGTGCAGCAACAGTTTCACGGTTGGTTAAAAGTCTACAAATTGATTCTTATACAGCAATGAAAGTAATGATTTCGGTTGATTTGGCAGAGCAAAAAAATGAAAAAGATGATGTCAAATTAGATATCACTGCTGATGAACCATTTGAACTTATTTGCAATAAATTAATCAAAAATGAAGTAGAAAATATAACACAGACAAAAGATCTATTAGATAAGAAAATATGTCAAAAAGTAGTTGATAGGTTGACGCAAACACAGACAATTTATGTTTTTGGTGTTGGCGCTTCTGCGCTGTCTGCTAAAAATATTTATCAAAAGTGGACGCGGGTTGGTTATAATGTAATATGGGAAGAAGATCTGAATGTCTTATTAGCTCAGTTATGTTCCGCATCTGAGCATGATACTCTGTGGTTAGTTTCTAATTCTGGTGAAACGCCGGAATGTTTATACTTGGCCAACTATGCAAAGCAACACGGATTGTTTGTAATTTCGTTGACTATGTTTGGTATGAATAGTCTGGTAAAAAAAGCAAATTTGTCATTAACTACTTGTAAGCCAATCGAACCTGATTTTAGGGTTGGGGCAACAAATTCGCTTACAGGGCAGTTTTATGTGATTGATGTTATTTTTTATTTGTTCTTTAGCCGGAACTTTAAGCAAAGCTTTAAAGCGGTAGATGCTTCGCGAGTAGCTTTGAAAGATTACCGTAATTTTTTAAAAAATAGGTAATCAGTTATTAAATATTGTTTTAATTTTAGGAGGAAAAGATGAGTTCTGATAAATATGCTGAAATGGGCAAAGAAATATATGCTCATATTGGCGGAATGACAAATGTCGAAACCTTGTATCATTGTATGACAAGGTTGCGCATTTCAATTAGAGACAATTCCAAGGTTGATATTGACGGCTTGAAAAAAATTGATGGCGTCTTAGGGGTTGTTGAGAGTGAAACATTAGAAATTGTTTTGGGACCTGGTGTTAATACTAAAGTTGCTCAAAGCATGGTTGATGCTGCCGGTGTCAAGGAAAATGATATCTTTCCAACAAGTAATTCACAGACTGCTGGCTCTTATGAGCAAGATAAAAATGATGTAATGGCGAAAGCCGACGCAGTTCATGCAGCTCACAAGGCAAGTTTGAAGAAAACTTGGTGGCGTGCTGCTTTACAGCATATTTCGGCTATCTTTATTCCTTTAATTCCTGCGTTTATTGGTGCCGGGTTAATTTCAGGATTATCTGGTATTCTGAAAAATATGTTAGTGGCTAAAATGCTGCCGGCAAGTTGGACATTAGCAATTACTGTTTTGGGCGTTTTGTCCAGTGGGTTATTTTCCTACTTAAATATCTTTGTCGGGATTAATGCTGCTAAAGAATTCGGTGCTACTCCCGGTCTTGGTGGGATCATCGGTGGTATTGTTCTGCTGCCAGGTGTTTTGCCACCAGTAACTATTCCGAATATCTTTGATAAGCAGCCATTAGCTGCTGGTCAAGGTGGGATTATTGGTGTATTGTTCTCTGTTTGGCTATTGTCTTACGTTGAAAAATTCTTCCATAAGCATATTGCTGATTCAGTTGACATTATTTTTACACCATTTTTGACACTGCTCATTATGGGATTGTTTACAATCTTTATTACGATGCCTATTGCGGGTTGGATTTCTAACTCACTTGTTGGTGGTATTAACTGGGTTCTAGCTGTTGGTGGACCAGTTGCTGGCTTTATTCTTGGTTTAGCTTTCTTACCAATGGTTATGCTGGGATTACACCAGATTTTGACACCAATTCACTTACAAATGATTCAAAAGATGGGTTACACACCACTTCTGCCAATTTTAGCAATGGCCGGTGGTGGTCAAGTCGGTACCGCGATTGCTTTATGGGTTAAATGCCGTAAGAATAAGCAATTGACTAAATTGATTAAAGGTGCTCTGCCAGTAGGTATTTTGGGTGTTGGTGAACCACTAATCTATGGTGTTTCTCTTCCTTTAGGACGGCCATTTATTACCGCATGTATTGGTGGTGGTATTGGTGGTGCCGTTTTGGGCGCATTTGGTAATGTTGGTTCAATTGCAATTGGTACTTCTGGTATTGCTTTAATTCCATTAATTGCTAACCATATGTGGATTAAATATTGTGTTGGTTTGCTTGCAGCTTATCTTGGTGGTTTTATCGTAACTTATTTCTTTGGTGTTCCTAAGAGTGCAATGGTTGCTAAGAATGAAGATGGTTCTTTAGTTGAAACAACCGCAGCACCAACTCAAACAACTGTAGCAGCTCCTAAGACTACTGCAACTAAGGCCGTTTCTGTTAATTTAGTAAGTCCTGTTAGCGGTGAGCTTGAATCTTTAACTGCTGTTAAGGATGATGTCTTTTCACAAAAGATGGTTGGCGATGGTTTTGCCGTTGTTCCTAACGATGGTAAGATTGTTGCGCCAGTTGATGGTAAAATTGTTACAGTAATGACAACCAAGCATGCAATTACAATGACATCTGCTCAAGGTAATTTGGAAATTTTATTACACTTTGGAATTGATACAGTTGATCTTAAGGGTGAACCATTTGATGTTAAGGTAGTAGAAGGACAAACTATTAAGCGTGGTGAAGTAATTGCTCAAATGAATATTGCAGCAATTAAAGAAGCTGGTAAGGATCCGGTGGTAATGACAATTGTAACTAATATGGATCATGTCGATCAGATATCTACGTTAACACCTGGTGCGATTACTGCAGATCAAAATGTTATTACAGTAAAAGTTAAGTAGGTAATTATGGAAATTAAGAATTTGGTAACTGAAACACGTAATCCAGCAACCATGCATATTGATACGATGTCAACCATTGAGATGGTACAGACAATTAATAATGAAGATAAAAAAGTTGCTATTGCCGTGGGAACGCAAGTTGAGCAAATTGCGCAAGTTATTGATGAAGCAGCTAAAAGATACAGTCAGGGCGGACGCTTAATTTATGTTGGTGCTGGTACTAGCGGCAGATTGGGTGTTCTTGATGCTGCAGAATTGGTGCCGACTTATGGAATCAAGCCTGAACGAGCCGTTGGTCTAATTGCTGGCGGTAAAACTGCAATGTATCGAGCAGTTGAAGGTGCAGAAGATTCTGTAAAACTTGGCGAGCAAGATTTACGTGATTTGCAATTGACAGCTAATGATACGGTTTTGGGCTTAGCAGCTAGCGGCAGAACGCCTTACGTTGTTGGCTGTTTAGATTATGCCGAAAAAGTGGGTGCTTTGCCTGTCTCAATTGCCTGCGTTTCAGATTCTGTAATTGGGAAACACGCTGAAATTGTAATTGAAGCTGTAGTCGGCCCTGAAGTAGTCACTGGTTCAACACGGATGAAATCTGGAACTGCTCAAAAGATGATTTTAAACATGATCTCAACTGGTGTGATGATCCGTCAGGGCAAGGTTTATCAAAATGTGATGATTGATGTCCAACCGACTAATTCCAAGTTAGTTGATCGTGCCTGTCGGATTATTAATATTACAACTGGTGCTACAACTGCTGCAGCACTAGCAACATTAAAAGAAACAAATAACGATGTTTCTTTGGCAATTGTGATGATTAAGACAGGTAAAAATAAGACAGAAGCAGCCCAGTTGTTATCGCAGCATCATGGCAATGTTGGTCAAGTTTTAGAAGATAGTTAAGTTAAAAGTCGTAAATTCAAAATGAGTTTGCGACTTTTTATTTGGTTAATTTAGTAAATCTGGGTTATTTTTGCGACTTTTTAGATAAAAAATAAGCAGAAATTTTAAGTTAAGCGCTATTCTGGTAATAGGGACTTGAATGTCGCTGATTAAAGTTGAATAATAAAGTATAGATAGTCACTTTTTCAGACAGCTTTTGGTAAAATAATAAGTTGTTAGCATGTTTTTACGGAGGAAATTATGTCTTATAAAGACAATATGATGTTGTTTGCCCTTAATTCGAATGTCCCACTTGCTGAAAAAATTGCGGAGCGTGTTGGTGTACCATTAAGTAAGTCAAGCGTGCAGCGCTTCAGTGATGGTGAAATTCAAATTAACATTGATGAATCTGTTCGTGGCAAGGATGTGTATTTAATTCAATCAACTAGTGCCCCAGTTAATGATAACTTGATGGAATTGTTGATTATGATTGATGCTGTTCGCCGGGCTAGTGCACAGACAATTAATATCGTCATGCCGTACTACGGTTACGCACGTCAAGACCGTAAAACTCGGCCGCGGGAGCCAATTACAGCCAAGTTAGTTGCAGATATGTTGCAAGTAGCAGGAGCAACAAGAGTATTGTCGCTTGACCTGCATGCACCACAAATTCAAGGCTTTTTTGATATCCCAGTTGATAATTTGATGGGTGCACCACTACTTGCTGATTACTTCTTAAGCAATCACTTGGAGAAAGATGCAGTTGTTGTTTCGCCTGATCATGGTGGTGTTACGCGAGCACGGAAATTAGCCGAATTTTTGGGTACGCCAATTGCGATTGTTGATAAACGGCGCCCACGTGCCAATGTGGCTGAAGTAATGAACATCATTGGCAACGTTAAGGGCAAGCGTGCGATTATCATTGACGATATGATTGATACTGCTGGAACGATTACACTAGCTGCTCAAGCTTTAATTGATGCTGGGGCAACAGAAGTTTATGCTAGTGCTACTCATGCTGTGTTGTCGGGTCCAGCAATTAAACGGTTGAATGATTCACCAATTAAGAACTTAGTTTTGACTGATTCAATTAACCAACCGGTAGAAAAGAAATTAGACAAGACCTTGCTCGTTTCAGTTGGCCCATTGATAGGGGATGCCATTAAGTGTATTCAACGTCATGAGCCATTAAGTCCGTTGTTTAATACGAGATATCAAGAAAATAAATAGAGCTGAAAAAAGGCTGTTTCAATTGAAACAGCCTTTTTTTATTTAGTTATATTCACCCACTTAGATGGTGCGGTGTATTTTTCTAATTCTGTTAGCGTTAATTTGATTGCCGAATTGGGTAAACCTGCTGCAGGATAAATGATGTCGTGTTGTTTAAGACTTTCGTCAAGATAAACTTTAACCTCGGGTTTAAGTGCAAATGGACAAACACCACCAGCAGGATGGCCGATAGTTGTTTCTAATTCATCAAATTTAACCATTTTTGCTTTTTGACCAAAAGTTGCTTTATATTTAGCATTGGCGATTTTGGCATTACCGGCTGTGACAATCACAATTGGACCAGTTTTAAGCATTAAGGCCATTGTTTTAGCAATCTGACTAGCATCGATACCTAGCACGTTAGCTGCTTCTGCTACTGTTGCCGTAGAGGCATTAAAAATGTGGATTCGCTGTTCTAGATGATATTTTTTAAAATAATTAACGACATTTTCGTAAGACATAAAGACCTCCTAAATTTATTACTAATATTAAATTATTATGAGGCATTATTTAATTTAAGTAAAATGATTTATTAAAAAAATTTAAGTATCGTATAGTTATAAAAAAACTTGTACTATTATCTAGCACAAGTTCTCGTTAATTTATATTATTTTTCGTTTCTTTTGGGTCGACGTAAATAGCGTAATTCGCCATTTTTAACGTAGCGCTGAAATTGCTGATACAAGGGATCGAAAATCTGTGGTTCGGCACTGTTTGACATCATTGTCTTAGGAAAGAAAAAGCGTTCGTCACCTTGCAATGTTCCATTAAGCGCACGCACAAGAGGACTTAATTGTGATAATTCAATCAGTTGACCGTCATTTTGCATAATTTCAATTTGACTGTTAGCGTTCTTGCCTGAAGGCTTATAAGCATCATACGGCTCATCAAAAGCGGAATTGGTGGCAGTGTAGTAGGTAGGATCGAAACCAGCTTGTTTGATTAGATCTTTTAACTTAGGTAACAAGTTTTTGGTTTCTTGATTAATCCGGACACTTGCTAACGGTTTACGATAAAGATAGCGGTTTGCTAGGTCTGCAAGCATGGGATCACCTGACTTAGTCCAAAGCGAAAAGTTAGTTTCCATTACACCATCATCAAGCTTTAAGTAGTCGTCTAAGGTCCAATTGCCAGCCAGAAATCTAGCTAGGCTTGGTGTTACTTGCAGATGACCCTGCTGATAAATAATTTTGGCCCGTTCAAGTAAATGTTGTAGGAGAACTTCCATTGAACGACCAACGCGGTGAAAGTAAACCTGCTGGTACATTTGGTAGCGCGAAGCAATATAGTCTTCAACAGCATGCATACCGCTCATGGTAAAGCAAATCCCGTCTTGGTAGGGCCGAATTTCTTGTAAAATCCGTGACAAATCAAATTCGCCGTAAGTTACACCGGTAAAGTAGGCATCGCGTTCAAGGTAATCCATACGATCAGCGTCAGCTTGACTAGAAATGAGTTTGACCACTTGTGGATTAGGATAAGTTTTAGCAATTACGCTGGCAACAAGTTCAGGAAAATTGGGAGCAATCTTTTTTAACGCATGATTAATCTCTGTATTAGGATCAGTAATGATCTTTTGCCCGATTTTTTCGTGGTTGGTACCAAAAAGATGCTCAAAGGTATGTGAATAAGGGCCGTGGCCAATGTCATGCAGCATCCCAGCACATTCTACCAATAAGCGGTTATGGTCGTCCCAGAGACCATCTCCCAATTTTTGGGTAGGGTATTTTTTGGCAAAAATATTACAGATCCGTCTAGTTAATTCATAGACGCCGAGATTATGTTCGAAGCGGGTATGAGTTGCTCCGGGGAAAACAAAGGCAATGGGACCTAATTGTTTAATTCGGCGCATCCGCTGAAATTCTTTGGTTTTTAACAAATCAAAAATAACCTGATCTTCAATATGCACATAGCCGTGGACAGGGTCGCGCAAGACAACTTCTTTAGCTAATTTTTTACTATTAAATCTTACCATTACAAAATTCCTCAAAGCGACTATTAATCTGTTTAAATATCGTTTAAAATAGTTTTAACTAATTATAGCAAAGTTTGTGGAATGTTTTAAATGGATGGAGTTTAGCAAGATGGCTAAAGTAACGGTTAAGTTTACGAGTACGATTAGGCAAGAAAATGAACAAGAGTCTTTTGCTAAACAGGCAGTTGGTGAATTGAAGCAGGCTGGCGCGATTACGCGGGTTTCATATCTTGAAGATGACCAAATTCCAGTTAAAATTTTAATTAAAGATAATGATGTTATTATTCGCCGGCAAACTGATGAGCAAAATTATTCGCAGCTGCATTTTCGTTTGGGCGAGCAGCAAGCTTGTCGGTATGTTGCTGCTGGCTACCAGATGGATTTAACTAGTACAACTAATTTTCTTAAATTTTCTACTAAAAATAATGGTTCTCAAGAACTTCGAATTGAATATGACCTCTTTAGTGGTCTATACTTAATAGGTAATTATACTGTCACGTTGATTTTTACTTAAACGCCTAGTAAAATAATAAAGATTGGTAAAAGAGAGGAATGCAATTGTGGGATTAAACGACTTTAAAGACAAAAATCGTAACGAACTATCAATGATTGAAGTTGCTCGCGCAATTTTGGAAGATAATAATAAGAGAATGGCTTTTGCAGATATTGTGAATGCTGTTCAGAAGTTCTTGGGTGATAGCGACGAAGAGATTCGGGAACGCTTGCCGCAATTTTATACGGATATGAATACTAATGGTGAATTCATTTCAATGGGTGAAAATGTTTGGGCATTAAGATCATGGTTCCCATACGAATCCGTTGATGAAGAAGTTAATCACCCAGAAGATGAGGATGAAGAAGATACTCGTTCGCATCACCAGAAGGTTAATGCCTTTTTGGCTAGTGCTACTGGTAGTGATGATATTATCGATTATAACAATGATGATCCAGAAGACGAAGATTTAGATGCCACAGCAGCTGATGACACTGATGACTTTAGCAATGATGATGACTTCAGTGATGCAACTGATGATGACGAAGAAGAATTACCAGATGGAATTGAAGGCCAATTGTCAGAACTTGACGATGATGACGACGAAGAAGACGAATAATTTTCTTGACATCTTTAATCAAAATAGATAGTATTTTATTTGGGCACCTTATGTGCGTTTATGCTCCCTTAGTTGGGAGCTTTTTTATTTTTTAATTATTTTTTTGATTATTTGCTTAAAAAGGAGTTTGTAATGACAAAATATATCTTCGTTACTGGTGGTGTTGTTTCTTCATTGGGAAAAGGAATTACCGCTTCAAGTCTCGGTCGTCTACTTAAAAATCGTGGCTTAAAAGTGACTATGCAAAAATTTGACCCATACATTAACATTGATCCGGGAACAATGAATCCGTACCAACACGGTGAAGTCTTTGTTACTGATGATGGTACAGAAGCCGATCTTGACTTGGGTCACTATGAACGTATTGTTGACGTCCGGACAAGTAAATATTCTAATGTAACAACTGGTAAAATCTACAAGGAAGTTTTGGAAAAAGAACGCCGTGGAGATTATCATGGCGCAACTGTTCAAGTAATTCCGCACATTACTGATATGATTAAGGAAAAGATCATGCGTGCAGGCTTAACAACTGATTCGGATGTTGTTATTTCTGAAATCGGTGGGACTGTCGGTGATATTGAATCAAGACCATTTATGGAAGCAGTTCGGCAAATGCGCCGCGAAGTTGGTGAAGAAAATGTTATGTATATTCACTGTACATTAGTTCCTTATTTGCATGCAGCTCAAGAAATGAAGACTAAGCCAACACAACATTCAGTTGCAGAATTGCGTAGTATTGGTATTCAACCAAATATGCTTGTTTTACGGGCTGAAATGCCAATCGATCAAGAACATAAGGATAAAATTTCAAACTTTACTGATGTTCCAGTTGACTGCATTATTGAATCAGTTAATGCGCCATCACTTTTTGATTTGCCACTTGCTTTCCAAGAACAAGGAATGGATCAAAAAGTCTGTGATTTCTTACATTTAGAAAGCCCTAAGAAAGAAGCAGACATGGTTGAATGGACCAAGCTTGATGAACGGGCTAAAAATCTGAAGCATACAACTAAGATTACCTTAGTTGGTAAGTATGTTGAATTAGAGGATGCTTACATTTCTGTAACTGATGCCTTGCAACATGCTGGTTACTTGTACAATAGTAAAATTGAAATCAATAAGGTACAGGCCGAAGACATTACTGAAGACAATATTGCTGACTTTATGAAGGACTCAGATGGTTTAATTGTACCTGGTGGTTTTGGGACACGTGGACTTGAAGGAATGATTACTTCAATTAAGTACGCTCGTGAAAATGATATTCCGTTCTTGGGTGTTTGCTTAGGAATGCAAATGGCCACAGTTGAATTTGCACGGGATGTTCTTGATATTAAGGATGCTAACACAGGTGAAGTAACTCCTAACGGTAAGCATAACGTAATCGATATTATGGCTGATAAGCGCGATGAAGAAAACATTGGCGGTACTTTGCGTTTGGGCCTTTATCCAGCAACTTTGAAAAAGGGAACAAAGACAGCAGCTGCTTATGACAATCAAGATGTTATTCAAGAGCGTCACCGTCACCGTTATGAATTTAACAACGAGTATCGTGAAGCCTTTGAAAAGGCCGGCATGATTTTCTCCGGTGTATCACCTGATAATCACTTAGTTGAAATTGTTGAAATTCCGAAGAACAAATTCTTTATTGCTGCACAATATCACCCAGAATTCTTAAGTAGACCGCAGAGACCTGAAGGTCTTTACCAAGCTTTCATTGGTGCTGCTAGTGGTTTGCCAGCAGAAAAATTTTAATCAGTTTGAATAATACAAAAATTTGATTTTTGGACAGGGAAGACAGAGGTCTTCTCTTGTTTTTTCTGTAAACTTCCTTTAACATTAATATGATTAAACGAATAGAAAAGGATTTTTTCGCCAATGAAGCAAATGATAATTCATGGTGGAAAGCCCCTGCAGGGTGATGTCTGGATTGGCGGTGCCAAAAATTCAACCGTGGCACTAATTCCGGCATCGATTTTGTCACGTACACCAGTAACTTTAGAAGGCGTTCCGAGGATTGCTGATGTTGACAACTTGATGGATCTTTTGAGTGAAATGGATGTTGGTAGTGATTTTCATGAGACAACGTTGCAGATTAACCCTGAGAACATTAAGATGAGCCCATTGCCAAGTGGTAAGATCAAGAGTTTGCGTGCATCCTATTATTTTATGGGGGCACTTCTTGGTCGGTTTGGTAAGGCTGTTGTGGGCTTCCCTGGTGGGGATGATATTGGGCCGCGCCCCATCGACCAACATATTAAAGGCTTTGAAGCCTTAGGCGCATGTGTAAAAAATGAAAATGATCAAATAATAATTACGGCTCCTTCAGAAGGCCTTCATGGTACAGTAATTCACCTAAAGATGCCATCAGTTGGAGCAACAATGAACATTATTATGGCTAGTGTGACAGCACGGGGCCAAACAATTATTGAAAATGCTGCTAAAGAACCAGAAATTATTGATTTAGCGACTTTTCTCAATAATATGGGAGCAACTATCCGTGGTGCTGGTACCGATTCAATTAGAATTGAAGGTGTTAAAGAGCTGCGGGCACAGGCACCACATACGATTATTCCGGATCGAATTGAAGCAGGGACATATATTTCTCTTGCTGGTTGTATCGGTAATGGGATTCGGATTCACAATATTATTGAGGAGCACCTTGATTCTTATCTTGCTAAGGTTGAGGAAATGGGTGTTGTGATTGATGCTGATGAAGATTCTTTGTTTGTTTATCCGGCAGGAGAACTCAAGATGACGCAAATTAAGACGGGTGCTTATCCCGGATTTGCGACTGATTTGCAGCAGCCGGTGACGCCGCTCTTGTTAACAGCTAAAAATGGTGAAGGTGTAATTATTGATCGAATTTATCCTAAGCGGATTGGTCATATTGAGCAATTACAAAAAATGGGAGCCGATATTAAAGCTGAGGATGGCATTATTTTAGTTCATCCAACGGAGCAGCTTCATGGGGCAACTGTTGCTGCCGGTGAAATTCGCGCTGGTGCTTGTTTAATGATTGCCGGTTTAATGGCAGATGGCACAACTGTGATTAATAATGCAGGCAATATTTTGCGTGGTTATGACCGTGTTCAAGAAAAATTACGTTTACTTGGTGCAGATGTTACCATTCAAGATGTGCCAGAAAAATAAATTAGCAAAAAAAGCTTGGGGCATTTTTAAATGCTCCAAGCTTTTTTCGTATAAATAATTAACTTCTAATCAAGTAAATCGTATTTTAAAGTCATTAAGCTGTGGCCTTCATCAACCATGTTGCCCAGAAGTTCAATCGTGTTGTTGTAAACCTGATCGGCCATTTCTTGGTTGGCACTCATTAGAGCATCTTCCAATTGTTGTCCAGATAACTCTTCAGCCTTCTTGTCCGTTTGGTGTTGAATCATGTGACATTCAGCCTGTGACTTTTGCTCAAAGTCAGTTTCTAATTCACCATAAACCTTAAAGTTAGTATCGCCGAGTTGTGCTGTTAGCTTATTCAGCCAGAAAATCTTGTTCAGATCAAATTTTGGTCCAGTTTGAAAACTTGCAGGCGTGGTAGCAACGTTAGTGTAGAATGGCACCATACAATTGAATGAGTTGGGACCAAAGGCTAACCATTGTACGCCAGCAATAGCTTCAGGAACATCATTTCTGACTTGCAAAATATGGGTTTCAAAGTTACGGTTCAAGGCAATTGAACGGTAAGTCTTCTTTTCAGCAGCTGTACCCGTACCGTATGGGTCATAAGGCGTATCTTGGTAGTGTGAACTTTCAACCCATTCAATATCTTCAATGCTAATTTTACGGTTAGCGTGGCAAATAAATGGTTGGTCTTGATCAGTTGGTTCGCCGCCAAATTCAGGATCAAAATAGTTGTGAACAAACCAAGCCCGTGGATTGTTGTAATGCGCGTCTTTAATAGATGAACTACCAAAAATGTGACGCATATTGTAGCCTTCACGGTCAGGATTTAAGTGATATGTGGCAATTAAATCTTCTAAATCAGCGGAAGCCATAAAGTCATCTTGACCAAAATGGAATTCATCGATATTTAACCGGTTAGGGGCAATAACATAGGCATCATCGGGGATACGGCGTGCAATCCAGTGGTGGCCGCCGATTGTTTCAAGGTACCAAACGTTGTCTTTGTCAGCAAAAGCCATGCCGTTCATTTCGTAAGTACCATATTTTTCTAATAAGTAACTTACACGCTTAACACCGTCAAGGGCTGAGTGCAAATATGGCAAGGTTAAAGTAACAAAGTCTTCTTCACCTAAGCCGCCTTTAGTTGTTAACGGGTCAATTCCTTGAATTCGCGAATTAGTGGTGATTGTCTCCGTAGCAGTCATTGCCACGTTGGCAGCGTTGATACCAGCCGCTGCCCAAATGCCGCTTTCACCAGAAACATCAGGGGCACTGGTGTAACGTAATGGGTTAGCCAGCAGGTCTTCATCGTCAATCTTTTGGTGGCTAATGACGCTCTCGTAGTGCTGAGGTTGCTTGTCAGGGGTAATAACTTCAAATCCTTCAGGGATAATGGTTCTACCGCCGTCTTCGCTACGTGCGATCATGGTTGAACCATCAAGTGAAGCATTTTTACCGACTAAAATTGTAGTACATTCTGCTTTATTCATAAGTAAGTCCTTTCTGTATACTATAACTTCTATTGTATTAAAAATAGTGGGTGAATAGCAATCTAAATAAGTTTAAATTAGCAAAATAACAGGTTAATATATTATTGCTTGAGGTTGTCATATTTTTAGCCACTCCGTAAGGGGCAGAATTTTTATAGAAATGTTGCTGATAACTTAATTAAATCTGTGCAAAAATAAATTTACGCAAGAATAAGCCAAAAAACATTTTCTCAAGCAAAATAAAAAGCATTACTAAGTTAGTAATGCTTTTTTTGATTAATTTTTAATTAGCTAGAGTTTTCTCTAATGCCATTTACTGATGATTTTGCTAGAAGGTTAAATATTGCTTTGCAGGTACACTTCAAGTTCATGACTGTACGCGTCCATGCCCATTAGTTTAATTGTCTTAATGATTGATTGGCTGTTTTCTAAATAAGACTCTTGCGGATTTTTATGATATTCAATGATGTTTTTAGATATGAGGATACCCATTTTGTAGAAAAAATTATCGGGTCTAGTTTTAATTTTATCGGCACTTGCGATGAAATAAGCGGCGTCTTGATAATCTTTACTTTCAACACATAGGAAGATAATATTAGCTAAAATTACTATTAATGAAGCTTGAATATCAATTTCATTAATATTCAAAAACTTATTAAGAATTTTTTTGACAATGGCAATATTTTGATCAAGTTCAAATAGGGGGGAGTAGGTTGCGATAAATAGTTAAGTAGTCCTTACTCAGAAATTTCGTGTTTAAGAATTTTTCTTTCAAATAATTACGACTTTTTTCATTTAAGCTATCAAAGTCATGGTTCATTAGCGCGATGTAAGCATTAATCAAGGCTAGTTGCTCTTCTTGATTAGGATAATTATTGGTGACGATTGTATCTTTAATTTGTTCTAATTCAGCTTTTGAATTTTGATAATAAGCATTAGTAATCAATGTTTTTAACTGGTTTTCTTGGTGGTGCTGCGAACACTCAGCTTCATTTAGTTTGGTAAAAAAATCAACGGTTGGAATGTGATTGTAATGAAGTAGGTCGAGTAAATCATTGGCTGATAAGTGGCTTTTTCCTTGTTCTACTTTAGTATAAAATGAACGACTAACGATATTACCAACCCAATTTTGTTGGGACTTATGTTGAATAAGGCGATACTTTTTTAGTAATTCATTGATTTCCATTGATAGACTCTTTCTAATTATTTGTAAACGGTTTATATATAAATTTTAAACTATTACTTCTTTTTTGAAAAATAAAAATTTCATGTTTGAATGTGAAAATATGAACCATTGAACAATAATTGAAAAAGATTTGCTATAACAAGATTAAAGAATAAAAGCGCTCTTAATTCTTTAGTTGATAATGTAATAATTTTATAGAAAGGGTGACTAATATTCATATTGCGTTGTTAGGTTTGTTATATATTTTGCTATAGAACGTTTAGGTATGCCTAGTAATGTAGCAAGTTTTGTAACTAATACTATTACATTATTTATCTAAATTAAATTTTAAATAATATGTCGAGTGTTAAATTTGATAAGAGCTATCAAGTCTACTATTTTCTTTTAAATTCATTTTTCTAAATATATTAGATTATCTATAAACAAAAAAATTATTAAGAAATGGTGAATTCAATAGATAAGTTACTTATTGTCATAATTATTTTATGAGTAGGTGAAATAAATTAGAATTTAAAATTAAATTTTTGGAGTAAGCAATGAAAAGGAAACTTGAAAAATTATTTTTAACCATTGTTGGTGGTGTATTATTAATTGTTTCAGTACGCGATTTTTCTATTTGGCGTAGTATTTCAGAAATAATAACAGCACTATTAATGCTAGTAGTTGCAATGTGTTTAGAATCAACAGATGAAACAGGGAATATATCTAAATCTAATTATGTAATAGACCATAAAGTAACACTTTATACTGAACGCATGCTACTAATAGCATTTTTAGTTTTTATGATTTTCTACTATATAGATAAAAAGAATATTTTGCTAGGTATTTTATCTTTATATTCATTTATTATTTGGCAAATACAACAATTGATGATAATAATTTTAGGATTTATAAAATATAAATAAACTTAACAGCTAATCGCTATCATCATAAAGGGACATACTAAAGAAATCGATTAGGAGAAAATATTTATGGGTTTTTGGATAATGATAATTTCTTGTTTGATAGGTTTAATTTTTATTATTTTGAGTCGATCAAAAAAGTTATCGAAAAAAGTTAAATACTTATTATTAGTTTGTGGCATTGTATTTATATTGTTTGCAATATTTTTAGCTACTCCGCAAGGTGCGGATTTTTGTAATAGGCTAAATTGGATAGGATTCTAGCTGAATCAATTTGCCCAACGATTTGTGACTGAGTAAAAGCTTGGACATCAAGTGCCAACATACTACGAAGAGTTTCTAGTTTAAATGATGAAGCTGCCAGTTTTGTTTAAGGCGTCAAGCATCTATCAGTGCAAGCGTCAAAAAACTCTATGACATATTAACTTCAACTAGATTAGTATGTTTTGTATATTTGAAAAACTCTAACAAAAGTAAGGTATTATATCTTGACTTACAAAAAGTAAGTGATATTATTTAGAAATGCTTACAAAAAGTAAGTTGTGGAATGAATTCAAAGAATGGAGTTTTGATAATAAGATGATGGCAGGTCAAGCACTTGCAAAAGTATTAGAAAAGTGGAATATTGACCATGTTTACGGTATTACTGCTGATTCAATTAATAATACAGTTGACGGCTTATACCAAGAACGTGACCAAATTAAGTATATTCAAGTACGTCATGAGGAAGTTGGTGCTTTGGCAGCAGCTGCTGATGCCAAGCTAACTGGTAAGATTGGAGTTGCTTTTGGGTCTGCCGGTCCTGGATCAGTCCATATGTTAAACGGTCTTTACGATGCGAAGATGGATCATGTACCAGTGCTAGCTTTAGTTGGTCAGACTTCAACGGCTTTTATGAATACTAATTTCTTCCAAGAATTGAATCAAGATCCGATTTATGCCGATGTCGCACAATTTCATAAGTTAGCTGCTAATGCTGAGCAAATCCCTAGTCTAATTGATGAGGCAATTCGTTCAGCTTATGCAACTAAGTCAGTATCAGTTGTCGTATTGCCTGATGATCTTTCAGGACAAGAAATTGAATATGTAGCAACTAAGACAGCTGCATTAAGTACAACTAATAATGAAATTGCAGCTAAGGAAGCTGATGTGACTGCTGTTTCTGCCGCAATTAAGAATGCCAAGAAGCCAGTGATGTGGCTAGGTCAGGGTGCACGTGGCAGTCGTGATGCCGCAGTTCAAGTTGCTGATAAGTTTGGATTACCAGTTTTGACTACTGCACCAGCGGTCGATGTCTTTCCTACCGATCACCCTAACTACATGGGTGCACGTGGACGTTTGGGAACTAAGCCTGCCTTTGATGTTTCTCAAGACAGTGACTTAATTTTGTATGTTGGTACTAATTATCCGTTTGCTCGCTTTTTGCCAAATGACAAGACAATTATTCAAGTTAACAACAATTTGGCTGATTTGGGTAAGCAATATGACGCTGATATTACTGTTTTGGCTGATGCGAAAGACTTTTTAGAAAAATTAGCTGCGGTAGATTATCAAGCAGAATCAACTGCATTTTTAAAGGCAGCTCAACAAGACCGCGCTTTATGGGTAAATTGGTTAGAAAAGCTTGCTGCTGATGATCATGATGGTTTGCGTGCTGAAAGTGTAATTCAAGCAATTAAGAATAATTCAGCAAAGGATGCTGTCTTTGGACTGGATGTCGGCAATAATACTGAATGGGCTTTACGGCAATTGCCATTTGATCAGGAGCAGAAATACGCAATGTCAGCTTGGTACGGTACAATGGGCTTTGGTCTGCCAGCAGGTCTTGCTGCTAAGTTATCATTTACTGACCGTCAGGTTTGGACAATTTCTGGTGATGGCGGGTACTCAATGGTAATGCCAGACTTGTTAACGGAAGTTAAGTATCACTTGCCTGTTGTTAACGTGGTTTTGGAGAACAAGTCATTTGGCTTTATCGGTCATGAAAAATTGCAAGCAGGACAGGCACCTTATGGTATTGACTTAGTTGGTGCAGATTGGGCCAAAGCTGAGAGTATGGGTGCAATTGGCTTAACTGCAACTAATTTAGTGGAATTAAACCAGGCAATGGCTAAGATCAAGCAGCTGCAAGTTAATGGCAATGATTTGCCAATTGTTTTGGATGCTAAGATTTTAGATATTGATCCAATTGATACTAACGTTGTCATGACTGATGAGAATGTGTTTGGCACAGAAGCCATAGCTGACTATCGTAAGACCTATGAGTTAGATGCAGCAGATCAACCAGCATTTAGTGAATTGTTAGCTGCCGCAAACAAGTAATAGAACAAATATAAAAACATCTTCAGTTAAATCTGAAGATGTTTTTTGGTGGAATAATAATTAGTTAGTTACACGTTCTTGGTGCCAAGCAAGAACTACCCTGACGATGGCATTAAGCAAAAGAGAATTCATGGGATAAATTAACAGTTTTTAAAGAGCCAACGGATAAATTAATGTCATGTGAAAATAATTGTAACAATCTTGTTATAATATAACGATTGTTATTGATCTATAATATCTGGTGAAGATGATATTTATTTTAGATAAAAGGAGAATTTAAATGAAGCATTCAAATTTATTAGCTTTACTTGCAGTGGCAACACTTGCGAGTGCAGCTGGAGTAAATACAACTGTCCAAGCTCAAACTATTAAACCAGTTAAGTCTGTTACCCAAAAAGTTACCAGTACTTATTCTTTCCCTAAAAAATGGCGCGGTAAATGGTATAGTAGCAATATTTTAACTCCTAAACCATTAATTATTAAGTTAGGCAGCTATACATCACCTAAAACTGGTCAGACTGTTAAAATGACCAGTGTTGCTAGCGCACCAACTACTGGTAAATTAACCTCAGAAATAACCAGTGTTAGTCAGGATCAAGATTCTGCCAAGCTTGCGGCATTAGCAACTGGTTCAAGTAAAAAGATTAATCATATTACTTGGTCGCTTGTGACACCAACAAGCAAAGATGCAGAAAGTGCAGCTTATTCAATGAAAGTTGAAAAGCTCGATGGTAAGAAAGTTCAAGTATTATTTGAAGCACAACCAGATACTGGTAAAGTTTATAACCAATACTTTAAGTCAAAGAAATTAGCTAAAAAATACGGTAATCATCATTTCAAGAAGATTAGTTATACGGAATATAATTATCGTTAACAAAAAAGAGTCGAATTTGATTTTGTCATGAACCCTGAAATTAGTTGTCCTAATTTTAAGGTTCACATCACATGCGACTCTTTTTTTTACTTAAAGGTAAGTGTATAAAGAATTTAACTGGTGTTTTGTTAGGCAGAAAGAATAAAAATATTGCTTTTGTCACAACTGTGATTGCGAATAAGTATGATAAAAGCAGTATATTATTATTAAAATAAAAGGAACTACTTCAAATTGAAGCAGTTCCTTTTTAGGTGCAAGTAAGTATTCTCAAGGGCAGGAAAACTTACTTACATAATAGAAAATTATTGTTTTGCAGTACCTCCTTTAAGCAGCAAGTTGAGAATGGTTGCTGCTAGACTGGTAATTACAATTCCGTTGGATAAGAATAATTGGATAGTTGCTGGCAAATTATGGAAAATTTGTGGATAAATGGTAACCTCAAGACCTAAGCCAATTGAGATGGCAATAATTAAAATGTTATTATTGTTGTTTAAATCAACCTTAGTTAAGGTTTTAATTCCCTAAACAGCAATCATCGTGAATATCACTAGCATGGCTCCACCTAAAACAGGGGTGGGAATGATGGTAATAATCGCGCTGTACATATCATTGATTGAAAATTTCTTACCAATCATTTGCAAAGGAGCAACGGCTTGAACGGCATAACCTAGAATAACGGGAAAGCCAATCCAAAAAAAATGTTGCTTATTAGCTGCAGAAGTGTGGCAAGACCACACATGAAAATGTCGATAAAAACAAGGTGAGTCATCTGTCTGGCATTAAATTTTAATGCACTGCCAATTAGTAGTGGCACAGCTACGGCGCTAGAATACATAGCTAAGAGATGCTGGAAACCAAGTACTGCTGCTTTTTGGTGACTAACTTCTTGTTTGAGCATTATTCTTCACCTGCAAAGTGAACTGCGCCATCAGCTAGGCTAGTGATATTAGCCAGAGCTTCTAAGCGATAATTGTGGTCGCTAATCCAATCACTGCCGCCTTGGAAAGTTTTGGCAACGACAACACCAACGCCGGCAATTTTGGCGTGAGCCTGTTCAGCAATATTAATCATGCCCTTAACAGCTTCGCCATGAGCTAAAAAGTCATCGATAATTAGTAGCGTGTCATCTTCATGCAGGAATTTTTGTTCAACACAGATTTTGTTAGTGACCTTTTTGGTATAAGAAAAAACATCGGCCCAGTAAACTGCATCGTTAAGCGTTGACGGCTTCTTCTTGCGGGCAAAAATCATGGGCACGCGCAATTCAAACGCTGCCATAATGCCTGGTGCAATGCCAGAAGCCTCACAAGTTAAGACCTTGGTAATGTCACTATTTTGAAAGCGGCGGGCAAACTCCTGTCCGCAGGCAATCATCAATTCTGGATCAACTTGATGATTCAAAAATGAGTTGATTTTCAGGACATTTCCAGGTAAAACTTCACCATCACGTCTAATGCGATCTTCTAGTAACTTCACGTTTTCCTCCTTGAAAAAAATAGGGACCTCTTCTACCAAAACTATGGTAAAAGAGGTCCCTAAAAGGGGTCAGTGTGACCGCTAAAAGTTGCTGCTTAATCCATAGTTCAGAATTTTGGTTCTGAGTAGAAACTGTCGACCTGATTACGACAATATATAGATTAATATTTATGTATTGAATGAATTCTAACAGAGTTAGTTGGGGCATGCAAGAATAAATTTTGTTTTAAAAGCGAATTATTTTTTGCATATATAGGATATAATTCGCCTTTAAAAATATTCTGCGAAGAAAATGGTTGACCACAATCATAATTCCTAGTATGGTTTAACTAATTTACAGTGTAGCTTTACAAAAGGTTGGGGATGGCCGTGAAGAAAAAAATCAGTGACTTTGATGAAATTATTGTTTTAGATTTTGGCAGTCAATATAATCAATTAATAACGCGCCGGCTGCGTGATTTTGGTATTTATTCAGAATTATTGCCACACGACATTAGTATGGCAGAAATTAAAAAGATTAATCCTAAGGGCATTATTTTTTCTGGTGGACCAAATAGTATTTACGCAGAAGATGCGCTAAAAGTTGATCCTGAAATTTTTAAGTTGGGGATTCCGATTTTAGGAATTTGTTACGGGATGCAGCTGATGTCGTACTACTTGGGCGGCAAGGTTGAGCCGGCGAATAATTCAGAATATGGTCGTGCTGATATCAAGGTGGAGGACCCAAGTGCTGTTTTGTTTAGTGATCTGCCAGCAGAAGAATATGTCTGGATGAGTCATGGTGATTTAGTTACACAAGCACCCGATGGCTTCACAACAGTTGCTTCAAGTAAGAATTGTCCAATTTCTGCAATTGCCAATAATTCGGCTAAATTTTATGGTATACAGTTCCATGCCGAAGTGCGCAATACACAATATGGTCTTGATATCTTGAAAAACTTTGCCTTCAAGGTTTGCGGAGCTAAGGCTGATTGGTCAATGACCGACTTTATTGAAATGAAAATTGCTGATATTCATGCAGAAGTTGGCGATAAAAAAGTGATTCTGGGCCTGTCTGGCGGCGTTGACTCTAGTGTGACTGCGACACTACTCCACAAGGCAATTGGTGACCAAATGACTGCAATTTTTGTTGATCATGGCATGCTGCGCAAAAACGAGGGCGACGAGGTCATGGCAGCTCTTAACCGTGACTTAGGGGTGAATATCGTTCGTGTTAACGCTAAAGACCGCTTCTTAAATAAGCTCAAAGGTGTTACTGATCCTGAACAAAAGCGCAAAATCATTGGTAAGGAGTTCATTGAAGTCTTCAATGAAGAAGCACAAAAAATCCCTGATGCTGACTTTTTGGCTCAGGGAACTTTATATACTGATGTGATTGAGAGTGGGACTAATACTGCACAAACAATAAAGTCACACCATAATGTCGGCGGCTTGCCGGAAGATATGCACTTTAAATTAATTGAGCCTTTGCGTAAGTTATTTAAGGACGAGGTGCGTGACTTAGGTGAAAAATTAGGTATTCCGCATGATCTAGTTTGGCGGCAGCCATTTCCGGGTCCAGGACTGAGCATTCGCGTTTTGGGTGAAGTAACTGAAGATAAGCTGGCATTAGTGCGCGATAGTGATGCCATTTTACGGGACGAAATCAAAAAAGCTGGACTGCAAGAAAAGGTCTGGCAATACTTTACTGTTCTGCCAGGCATCAAGTCAGTTGGTGTAATGGGCGATGGTCGAACTTATGACTATACAATTGGTATTCGAGCTGTAGCTTCAATTGATGGCATGACGGCGGATTTTGCGCGTTTGCCGTGGAATGTCTTACAGAAGATTTCTACCCGCATTGTTGATGAAGTTCCTAATATTAATCGCGTGGTCTACGATGTCACGAGTAAGCCACCTTCAACAATTGAATGGGAATAATTAACTAATGTTTGTTAGAATTGGAATACCGATATATCAGACTTTAATAGGACATAAGTTTACTCAAAAAGGGATAAATTGACATAGAAGTATGCCAAAAGTATGCCAAAAAAGAAGCGTCTAGTTTATTTGAACTGGGCGTTTTTTGTAGTGTGATTTGAGATATAATTAGATTATTGATAAAAAAGAAAAGGTGAAGGCAATGGCTGTTGAATCAAAAGCAAAGGATCATATCAGAAAAGTATTAGAACAATTTGGTAATAAGTATTTTACTGCTGATGGTGCTTTAAAACGGAATAATGTTATTGAAGATCTGGATAAGTATGATAAAGATTTAATGACCGCTTTACTAAGCGATGAGTTGTTGCATAAAACATATACTTCTAAAATTGCAGGCGTAGAAATTTTTGAAATTAATAAATTTGTAGATATGCTGAAGTATAAGGAATATTGGGCAGATAGTTTTACGAAGTTTGACACAAAGATTGGCTTAGCCGTTGGTGATAGATATATTGCAGATTCATCTGATGTTGTTTTGGATTTTCCATATAAGGATACTGTACTTAAAGCAGGTATGACCAAGGAAGATGTTGATAGTGGAAATGCAAACGAGCCATTTTTAAATGAAATTTTGGCTAAGTCTGAAATTGATGAACTTAAAGAGCCCAAAATATTTGTAAATACTAAAAAGTATGATCAAAATGGTGAACATAAAGTTTTTCATTTTGATAATCAAGATAATTTGATTATTAAGGGGAATAATTTAATAGCTTTATATAGCTTAGAAGAAAAATATGCAGGAAAGATAAATACTATTTACATTGACCCTCCGTTTAATACGGGAAATGACTCATTTAAGTATAATGATCATTTCAACGAATCAAGTTGGCTTGCATTTATGAAAAATAGAATTGAAATAGCAAGGAAATTATTGAGAGAAGATGGAAATTTATTTATACATATAGATATAAATGAAGATCATTCTTTGAAAGTATTGGCTGATAGTGTTTTTTTTTAAAAAAACTTTGTTGAGGAAATAGTTTGGGCCTATGGTTCAGCTTCAGGAGGTCGTGCAGCCGGTGCAAAACCTGTAAATATACACGATTATATTCTACATTATGCAAAAAAATATTCTGAGAGAAAGCAATTTAAATTATATACACCATATTCTGCTAAGTATATTAAAGATTGGTTCAAGTTTGAAGATGCTGATGGCAGAAAGTATCAGAGAAGACAGAGAGGTAAGGATAAAGATGGTAAACCAATTTGGCATAAGCAATATCTAGATGAATCAAATGGTGTACCATTAACAACTGTTTGGTCAGATATAAAACAAATATATGCAAATCCACAGGCATATAAGAAAGCTAATATAGAGTCGTCTGAAATTGAGCTTGAATTTGGGAATTCAGGACAAAAACCAGAAAAATTATTGAAGAGAATTTTGAATATGACTACTGAAAAAGGAGATATAGTCTTAGACTTTTTTGGTGGTTCTGGCACAACTATGACGGCAGCATTAAAAATGAAACGCCGATTTATAGGAATAGAGCAAATAGTCAAGCAAACGGATATTGAAAAAAATAGGCTCATTGATGCAATAAATGGTAAACAAAGTGGTATTTCTAAGGATGTTAATTGGCAAGGTGGAGGATCATTTGTTTATGCTGAATTAATGGAAAAGAATGGTGGTTACGTTAGAGATGTTAAAGCTTCTAAGACAATTGAAGAAGCTTTAAATGTATTTAAGAGAATGAAGGAAACCACTGATTTTGATTTTCGCGTTGATTTAGATAAATTCGAACAAGAGATTCATAATTTTATTTCTTTGGAAGATGTGAAAAAAGAATTACTACATATTTTAGACAAAAATCAGCTTTACTATAATTATGCTAATATTGATGATTCTGATGTTAGGGACTTAATTAGCGATTCAGATTATCAATTTAATAAGAGTTTTTATTCTTCAAATGAAAGTGGTGAAGAATAATGGCTTCAAAAAAAGATAAAAAAGTTAAGGCACTTCCCTTACTTGAAAAAGCTAAAAACTCAATTAATGGATTAATGTTTGACTTACCAGACTTTGGTTATCTGCAAGATAATCTTAAACATGATTTACGTGGTTATCAAAGGAATGCATTACTGCATTTATACTGGTCACAGGCACAGGAAAATACCAATGATCCTTATAATCAATTAATGTTTAATATGGCTACTGGTTCTGGTAAAACAGACGTAATGGCAGCGGCTATTTTATATCTATTTCATGAACATGGTTTTCAAAATTTTATTTTTGTGTCTAATACTACTGCGGTTGTAAATAAAACTAGAGATAATTTTTTAAATTCAGCTTCTTCTAAGTATTTATTTTCTTCACCTATAATTATTGATGGCGAACATGTAGATATTAAGGATGTCGAATCTTTTCCTGTAGAACAAGAAAGCAATACTATTTATTTAAAGCTTACTACTATTCAAACTTTATCTAATGAATTAAATGATCCTGAAGAAAATGGCTTAACTTATGAAAATTTAGCTAATTTTAAAATAGTTATCCTTGCTGATGAAGCGCATCATTTTAATGTGAATACTAAAAATACTAGCAAAGAAGCAAAAATTGAACGTTCTTGGGAATCTGTATTAGATAAAATTAGAAATTCTAATAAAGCTAATATACAGTTGGAATTCACAGCAACTATTGATATTGATAAACCAGAAGTTTATGAAAAATATAAAAATAAGATTATTTTTAAATATGACCTAGACCAGTTTATGGAAGAAGGCTATTCTAAAAAAGTTTTTAGGCTGCAAGCTAATACTGAAAACAATTCTAAGTTACTTAATGCGGTTTTGTTAAACGAATATCGCAAAAGGATTGCAATCAAATTAGGCATAGCTGATTTTAAACCAGTTATGCTTGTGAAATCGAATCGAATAAGTACTTCCAAGCAAGTGGAAAGAGATTTCTTAAATATGATGGAGGAGTTATCGTCTGAATATTTAAAAAACTTTATTGACGAAAATAAGAAACTTAATTCTAGTAGTGTAGCACTGAGGAATACGTATAATTATTGGTTAACACAGGATTTAACTAAAGCTGTAGCAGAATTTCAACAAGATTTTAATTTACAAACTACAATTAATGTCAATGAAGGTGGACAAAAAGGTCTTCTTTCAGATGAAAGAGATTTTAAAAACCTTAATAGTCTAGAAGATATTAATAACCCATTTAGAATAATTTTTGCAGTTGCTAAATTAACCGAGGGTTGGGATGTTTTAAATTTATATGACATTGTTAGAGTGTCTGAAGCAAAAGAATCTTTGACGATGAATTCCACTAATGCAGAAGCGCAGTTAGTTGGACGAGGAGCAAGATACTACCCATTTATTTATCAGAATAAAAAATCATATACTAGAAGATTTGATAGTGATTCTTTTGAACGACAACTTTTAGAAACTTTGTATTACCATACGATCAATAATTCTAAGTATATAGATAACCTTAATAAATCGTTTGACAAGATGGATTTGATTGTTAATAAGGACAGTGATTACAATATTTATTCGGCGAAAGTTAAAAAGTCATTTGTAAGAACGGATTTTTATCAACAAGGCAATTTATACTACAATCAAGTTAAAAAAGTGCCAGATAGTGATTATAAAACCATTGGTGATTACGGTATTAAGAAATCAACTCTAGATATAGACTATAATTTATCAACTACAGAAAGTAATTTGCATGATAAATTTTATAGTGGGGTTAGTGAGTCAAACATTAGATATGATCTAGTTGCTGATTTTTCGAATTTTAAAGACTATAGGTTGATAAAACGAGCAATGTCTAGAAATAAGTTTTATCGCTTTTCGGTAATGAAAAAATATTTACCAATGATAAAATCAATTAGAGAATTTATGACTTCAAGTAATTGGTTAGGTAACTTAAGAGTACAGGCTAAGGTACCAGATGAATACGATAAAGATTTAACGCAAATAGATAAATTACATGTTCTTGATAAGGCTTTGCAAATTATCCAAAGAAATATCGCTAGAAATTATCAGAAAGAGCGAGGCACTAATAAATTTGTTCCAATAGCTGTTAAAGATGTTGTAAAGGATTACAATAAAGCAATACCTAATTATTCAAATAAGGTAGTATCTGAAATCATAAAACCTAAGAACATGCTTAAAAGAGAATGGTTTCCGTACGATCATGCTATAGCAGATAAACTCGAATTATCGCTTATTAATAGAGTTGGAAGTTGGATAGATGAATTAAAGCAAAAACATAAAAATGTTTATTTCATTAGAAATGAAGAGACCATTGCTAAATGGTCATTACATGAATTTGAAGATAGAGATATAAAGCATTATGAAGGATATATGCCTGACTTCATTCTTGTATTAGACGATGGCAATGTAATGTATCAAGTATATATGGAACCTAAGGGAGATCAATTGTTAGAACGAGATGCTTGGAAGCAAGATCTTCTTGAGAGTATAAAACCAGAAAATATAGAAATTATTGGTGAAACTCGAGATGTACGCTTGTATGGTGTTAAATTTTATACAAAATTTTATACAACTGATGATGGTCGCAATGTATATGAAGAATTGAAACAGAAAAATCTTATTAATTAATTTGGTTTATTAAGGCAAAGAGTTGAGTTAGAAAAAATATAAAAATATATAGATTTTATTTTTATGATATTATATTTTTAATATCTTATTTATATAATTTATGTGACTTGAGTTTAAGTAATATTTTTCTTAAGTTAACTGGCGAAGGAAGGCTTAAACAAATTTAATTAAAAGCCAGAAGGCCCGCTACGAGGAGATCCGGAAAAGTAGTTATGTGGGCAACCGCCGATGAAGAATTTTTTTGAGTTTTATTTGTTGTACGATGTTTTGCATAACAATAATTATATTTTAGTATTAAAGGTTTTTATGAAGTGTTCACGTTGTTGTGTGCGCTTTTTTAGCATATATAAGTAAATTAGGTTGATCAACAAAAGAGAATCACTTTTGTTGTATTTAGCATCATTATTATGATCCTCTTTTTTGCTCGTTTATTTTTATTAAAATATACTACTTTTTAAGTGTGCTTTTCTCTACCCACAGATACACTGGCCAACCAGTTAAAGTTAACAAAATCCCAATAACTGCCAAAACAGGCTGAGTTAGCGTTGTGTTAATCACAATAAACAAGGCGCCGATAATGGCAAGGATTGGCGGCCACGGGAATAGGGGAATCTTGTATGGTCTCATTAATCCTGGCTGCTTTTGGCGCAGAATAAAGACACCAATAAATAATAGAATTGAAAAAATCCACGAAACATAAACTAGCATGTCGGTTAGGCTGTCAAAAGTGCCGGAAAAAATCATAATGGCCGCAATTGCACATTCAAATAGCATGCTGTTAGTCGGAACAATGGTTTTACGATTTAATTTAGCAAAAAAGTTCGCTGCTGGCAATTTATTTTGTTTGCCCAAGATGTAAGGCATTCTGGAACCAACCATGAGGTGACCGTTAATTGAACCAAAGACGGATACTAAAATGCCGATACTGATAATTAATCCACCTAAATTGCCAAATAATCGTTGGGCAGTTAGGAGTGCTGCTCCTTGGTTGCCCACGATTTTAGACCACGGAGTAATTCTGAGGTAGCTCCAATTGAGTAAGGTATAAATGATGGTGACACCAAACACGCCCCAAGTAATCGCCCGGGATAAAGTCTTTGCTGGATTCTTAATTTCTCCAGCTAAATTACCAATACTGAGCCAGCCGTCGTAGGCAAAAAGGACAGCCAGCAGAGCTTGACCAAAGGCGGTGCTGCTAGCGGAGTTAAGGTAAGGCAGTGATGTACCAGTTAATTGGTTATGGCTGCTGCTAAAAATGGCAAAGATAATGATTGCGGCAATTGGCAGTAACTTGATAATTAACGCTAGCTTTTGAACTTCACTACTTAGTTTGGAGCCCAGCCAATTAACCAGCAAGACAACTGCCATAAGGGCAAGTGCCACACCAGTAGTAGAAAAATTGCTAAAACTGGGAATTTGCTTTAATTGTGTTGCGAAGACAATTGCGAGTGCTGCGATATTAGCAGGATAATAAATGATAATTAGTGACCAACCAAAGAGAAAGGCGATTTTCGGTCCGTAGATTTCTTGTAAGTATTTGACCGGTCCACCGTCTTCTGGGAAAATAGCGGCGAGTTCAGCGACACTTAGACCCGCCATTAGGGTAATAAAACCAGCTAGCGGCCAAACAATAATACTCAGCCATGCATTGTGGGTTACTGCCGAAACGCTAGCAATTTTGAAAAAGGCACCGCCACCAATCATGGTTCCCATGACGGTAGCTAATGCTGCGAATAATGTGAGTTGTCTTTTCATAATCAAATCCCTACTAAATTTAAAATAACTTCAACATTATAGGTTAAATTAATGCAAAAAACTAAGATTGTGGTTCATGAATATGGTTACAAATTTATTTAGTACATTTGAAAGCAATTACAAGTATGCTATTATTTTGGTGGAGGCTAATTAGCCAAAAGACTTTGGCAGTTTGTAGAGGAGAGAAAGATGAATAAGGTTACAGTTATCGGCAGTATTAACCTTGATACCAACTTGCGAGTTGCGCGAATGGTTAAGCCAGGGGAAACAATCCATGCAAAAGAACACTATTCTGCTGCTGGCGGTAAGGGTGCTAATCAGGCGGTTGCGGCAGCGCGGTCTGGTTGCACGACCCGCTTTATTGGGGCTGTTGGTGATGATGCACCAGGAACAGAAATGCTGGACCTTCTTAAAGAAGAAGGCATTGATGTTTCAGGAATTGCGACAATTAAGAATGAATCAACAGGTCAAGCTTTTATTTCGGTTGATGATGAAGGACAGAACTCAATTACGATTTATGCTGGTGCTAATTATGCTTTTGGTGCTGATGAAATTATGCAAAAGAGTGCATTGATTACAAACAGTGATTTTGTAATTGCCCAATTTGAAACACCAATTGCGGCAACCATTAAGGGCTTTGAGATTGCTCGTGCGCGTGGAATTAAAACTATTTTGAATCCAGCCCCTGCAATGACTGAAATACCGAATGAGTTGCTCCAATTGACTGATATGATTGCACCAAATGAAACTGAAGCTGAAACAATTACTGGGGTGCACGTTGTTGATGAAGCTAGTGCCAAGCAAGCTGCTGCCAAATTACATGATCTTGGCGTAGCCGCGGTAATTATTACGATTGGTTCCAAGGGTGCCTTTTATGACTTTAATGGTCAAAGCGAGTTAGTGCCTGCCTTTAAGGTTAAGGCCGTTGATACGACCGCTGCCGGTGATACCTTCATCGGTGCGATGTCGAGTTTGTTAAAGCCAGACTTTTCTAATCTGCATGAGGCAATTAAGTTTGCTAACAAGGCGTCATCATTAACGGTGCAGCGTTATGGTGCCCAACCATCAATTCCGTACAAGAAGGAAATCGACCAGGTTAAGTAACTCTTATATAGTAGAAAGTAGATTGAAATAAAAAATACGAAATTAATTTAGATCTATCACGAGTTTATTAGTTAGCCTTGGTCTATTTCTTGGCTGGGAGTTCCCAGCCAAGCGCATCTAAAATCGGTTGATCAAGTGCCCAGATTGTGGTCTTCATGTCCTTGGGCTCAGTCGACTCTTCACGGGTGGTGCCGATTACGACTGCCTTCCAATTTAACTAATTAAATTTATATTTGTTAAAATTAAAGCCATAACTCTTAGAGAGCTGTGGCTTTTTTTGTTCTGGCACAAGGATATACGATTAAGTAAAACTAAACAATTGACAAAAAGTAAGTAAAAGTTTAGCATATAAGATACTTACAGATAATAAGTAAGAAAGGAATTAACATCATGCAAAAATTACAAAACTGTCTCACTGAATGTTCAACTAAAATTAATGGTCACAGTCTGTTTTTGCAGTTAATTTCGCTTTAATAATCGTTAATAGTTGGAAAGCTGCGAATTTAAATGTATTCGCAGTTTTTTAATGAGGACCTGTTAATTTGCGTAATTGACAGGTCCTTTTTTGTTAGGAAGTGAGGGGGAAAGAAATGAGCTGGCAGATTATCTCTCAGAGTTTACCGGTTTTTGGCAAAGCCTTTGGGTTGACTCTTTGGCTATCACTAGTCGGGATTGTGGGCTCAATTATTGTCGGGATTATTAGTAGTTTAGTGCAATACTTTAAGGTGCCGGTGCTATGTCAAATTTTTACAACTTATGTCGAATTAGCACGTAACACGCCGCTGTTAATTCAATTATTTTTCTTATATTATGCGTTTCCCGTTTTAGGTTTGAAAATGTCAGCAGAAACATGTGGCATTATCGGTCTGATTTTTTTAGGTGGGGCTTATATGGCAGAAGGCTTTACCGGTGGGTTTACTGGAGTCAGTACCAGTCAAGTTGATAATGGTAAGGCACTAGGAATGAGTAAGTTGCAGTTAGCCCGCTATGTTGTTTTCCCGCAAGGATTTGCACTCAGTATGCCGGCTTTGACTGCCAACATTATCTTTTTAATTAAGGAAACGTCGATCTTCTCGGTAATTGCAATTCCAGAACTGACTAATACAGCACTAGATTTAATCGGAATGTATTACCGTTCTAACGAATACTTGTTGGTACTAGTTATCGCTTATGCAATTATCTTGATTCCGATTATCTTGTTCCTAAATTATTTGGAAAGGAGAGTTCGTTATGGCACATTCGGCAATTAATGTTTTCTTAGCTGGGGACAATTTTGCTCGGATCTTGCAAGGCTTGTGGACTTCGGTCTGGATTGCAGCAGTTAGCTTAGTACTGGGTTTAATCTTAGGAACTATTTTTGGTGTTTTAAGGACACTACCTAATAAAATTGTCCGCTTTGTTTTACGACTCTACCTTGAATTCTTCCGGATTATGCCAACAATAGTCTTACTATATCTAGTCTACTATATCCTGCCGCGGCAGCTCCATATCAATTGGTCCGCTAGTTGGATGGCTGTTTTGGCATTTGCCTTATGGGTCGCCGCGGAATTTAGTGATATTGTGCGCGGGGCAATTGAATCGGTGCCATTATCGCAGAAGGAATCAGGTTTGGCATTAGGCTTAAGCCGCCTGCAATTATTCCGCTATGTCTTGTTGCCGCAGGCAGTCAAACTGGAATTGCCGGCAACGATTAATTTGGCAACGCGGGTCATCAAGACGACCTCGTTATTGATGACAATTAGTATCATTGACGTGATTGCCGTTGGTCAGCAGATTATTGAGGCTAATAATCAGCAGTATCCTAATGCTGTCTTTTGGATTTATGGCTTGATCTTCATTTTATATTTTGTAATTGATTATCCATTATCAGCTTGGGCCAAGCGTTTGGCTGCAAAAAAGTAGGTGAATTAAATGACAAAAGAAATTTTACGAGTTGAACATTTAAACAAGTTTTACGGTGATCGCCAAGTATTGCATGACATCAACTTTAAGCTAGAAGAAGGTGAGGTTTTGACCTTGCTTGGGCCATCAGGATCAGGTAAAAGCACCTTGCTCAGATGTCTTAATGGACTTGAGCAATTCAATAAAGGTGCGCTTTATTTTAAGGAGCAAAAAATCACCCCAACTGATCAGAATTGGCAAGATTTACGGCAAAAAATCGGGATGGTCTTTCAGAGTTATGACCTGTTCCCTAATTTAACAGTAATGGAAAATATTTTATTGGCGCCAACCAAGGTGCAAAAGCGCCCAGCAGCAGAAGTTAAGGATGAGGCACTGAAGTTGCTAGATCGTGTTGGCTTAGTTAAGTATGTTGATGCTTATCCGCGTGAATTGTCCGGGGGACAAAAGCAGCGGATTGCAATTGTCCGGGCTTTGGCAATGCACCCAGAAGTGATGCTCTTTGATGAAGTTACAGCTTCACTTGATCCAGAAATGGTGCGTGGTATTTTACAAATCATGACAACTTTGGCCAAAAAGGACCACATGACCATGATTATTGTAACGCATGAAATGAACTTTGCAGCTCAAATTGCAGATCAAGTCTTGTTTTTAGAAGACGGTAAGATTATTGAAAATACGCCGGGGGAGCAGTTTTTTACCAAACCACAAACTGACCGGGCGCAAGAATTTTTAACAAGTATGGATTTTTAAGGAGAAACAATGAAGAAGAATAGAACAAGAAATACAATTATTGGTGTAATAGTTGTTGTAATTATTGCAATTGCAGCTTTCTTTGGAATTAAATCATCAAGTAATCATTCGGCAAGTAATAATGATAGCAGTGTAACTGCCATTAAGAAGCGCGGTGTATTGCGTGTGGCAGTTTTTGGCGATTTACCACCATATGGTTGGGTTAATGCTAGTGGTAAGCGCGTTGGTTATGATGTGCGGCTGGCTCGCCAAATGGCCAAAGACATGGGCGTGAAGATTAGATTCATCCAAGTCAATGCTAACAATCGTGTAGACACCTTAAATTCTAATAAAGCTGATCTAGTTTTGGCTAATTTCACGGTTACACCGGAACGTAAACAGGTTGTTGATTATGCCAAACCTTACATGAAGGTTTCTGTTGGGGTAATTTCACCTAAGAATGCACCAATTACTAAGGCTAGTGAGTTGAATGGCAAGAGTTTAATTGTTACTAAGGGAACTACCGCTGAAAACTACTTTACTAAGAAGAGCGGCATTAATTTATTGAAGTTTGACTCTAAGACCCAGCAATTTAATGCAATTAAGAACAAGCGGGCAGCAGCCTTAGCTGATGATAATTCATACCTTTATGCTTGGGTTAAGAAGAACCCAAGCTATACTGTTGGTATTAAAAACATTGGGCCTAATCAATTTATTTCTCCAGCCGTTAAGAAGGGCAATAAATCCTTATTAACTTGGACTAATAAGGAAATTACCAAGTTAAATAGTCAAAAGTTCTTTGTGAATGATTATAATCAAGAATTAAAACCATACTTTGGCAGTGAAGTTAAGCCAAGTGATATTGTTTTAAACTAACCTAAACGCAAAAAAGATTAAGACTTGAATTTTACTCTAAAAAATGTTAAGGTAATTAACGTTAATCGATTAATCTATGGCTTGAAATAAGGTCATGGCAAAAGGAGTAATAAATATGAAACAAGGCATTCATCCAGATTACCAAGAAGTTGTCTTCATGGACTCAGCTACAGGTGCTAAGTTCGTTGCAGGTTCAACTTTGAAGCCAACGGAAACAGTAGAATACGAAGGTAAAACTTATCCATTAATTCGCGTTGAAATCACTTCAGATTCTCACCCATTCTACACAGGCAAGCAAAAGTTTGCTCAAGCAGATGGTCGGATCGAAAAGTTCAACAAGAAGTATGGTATGAACAAGAAGTAATACCTTTGATCTGGTGGAAGCAGTCCCATTGGGGCTGTTTTTTTATGTGAAGCTAAATTGTTATACCAAAAAGAGATTAAGTGTAATAATTGCTGTATGGACTTTCTTTTTTAGGAGCAAAAATAGATGAAAATGCAACTGGCAGAAATTGCCAAAGCAATCAATTCAACTTGTGAGGGCGACGAGCAAACGATTATTACTTCGGTTGCCTTTGACTCAAGGAAAATTACAGCTGGCGGATTATTTGTCCCACTGGCTGGGGAGCGCGACGGACACGATTTCGTGGATAGTGCAATTGCCAATGGTGCTTGTGCAACATTATGGCAAAAGGGTCATGCTAATAAGCCGACTGCGATTGCTGTCTTGGAAGTTGATGATCCACTTTTAAGTATGCAAAAACTAGCTCAATATTACCTTAGGAAGGTTAACCCAACTGTTGTTGGGATTACTGGTTCTAATGGAAAAACAACCACTAAGGATATGACTGCTGCGGTTTTGGCTAAGAGATTTAACGTACACAAGACAGATGCTAATTTTAATAATGAAATTGGTGTGCCAATGACGATCTTGGAAATGAAGCCGAACACTGAAATCTTGGTTTTGGAAATGGGCATGGATCATGCAGGGCAATTGCATCATTTAAGTGAATTAACGCATCCTGATGTAACTGTAATTACGATGATTGGTGAAGCTCACATTGAATTTTTAGGTTCGCGTGAAGGTATTGCTGATGCAAAAATGGAAATTACTGACTTTTTGCGTGAGGACGGGGAGCTTATTTACAACGGTGATGAACCGCTTTTACGTGAGCGCAGTGCCAAAATTAAGCAAGCAAAAGTTACCTTTGGTTTTGCAAAAGATGATACAGTTTATGCGACAGGCTTTAGAAGTTATAAGCACCATGCGACTTTCACAATTAATAGTTCAGACAAGCAATTTTCAATTCCCATGATTGGTAAGCATAATGTTTCTAATGCGATGTCAGCTCTGTGTGTGGGGCAGCATTTTGGCGAAAGTGATGAGGAAATTGCTGCTGCTTTGGCTAACTTTACTCCGACTGCCAACAGAATGGAATGGGAAAAAGGCGATGTTGGCGAAGACATCATGAGCGATGTCTATAATTCAAATCCAACTGCTGTGCGGGCAGTATTGACTAGCTTTGGGCAAATTCAGGTGCCTGAGGGTAGCCGCCGCATTGCAGTTTTAGGTGACATGCTTGAATTGGGCAAGCGGTCTGCTGCTTTACATGCGGGTTTGGCTGATAGTCTTGATCCCCAGGTAATTAACGAAGTGTATTTATTTGGTGCTGAAATGAACAACTTAGCTGCTGCTTTAAAGAGCAAATATGCGCCAGAGAATTTACATTATTATAAAGAAGATCAGATGCCGCAAATGATTGCAGCATTGAAGAATGATATTAAGCCGCACGACATTGTCGTCTTAAAGGGCTCCCACGGGATGCACCTTGAAAAAGTAGTAGAGCGGCTTAGATAAGGAGAATTTAGTGAAATTTTCGGAATTAGGATTAAATGATGAGCTTCTAAAAGCGATTAAGCGTTCAGGATTTGAGGAAGCAACACCAATCCAGGAACAAACAATTCCACTTGCCTTAGCAGGTAAAGATGTAATCGGACAAGCGCAAACTGGTACTGGTAAGACAGCTGCTTTTGCATTGCCGATTTTACAAAATTTAGAAAAGCAACATAAAGCTATTCAAGCGTTAATTATTGAACCAACACGTGAACTTGCTATTCAAACGCAAGAAGAACTTTTCCGTTTAGGTCGTGATGAAAAGGCACGTGTGCAAGTCGTTTATGGCGGGGCTGATATCGGTCGGCAAATTCGTTCAATCAAAAAGCAAGTACCAGCAATTTTGGTTGGAACACCAGGTCGTTTGCTCGATCACTTAAAGCGTAAGACAATCAACTTAGAAGATGTTAAAACCATTGTCCTTGATGAAGCTGATGAAATGCTTGATATGGGCTTTATTCAAGATATTGAGAGTATCTTGAGCTACGTTAAAAATCGCAAGCAAACTTTGCTGTTTAGTGCGACCATGCCGAAGCCAATTTTACGCATTAGCGAAAAGTTCATGAACAATCCAGAGATTGTTCGTATTAAGGCTAAAGAATTAACAGCTGACTTGATTGACCAATATTTTGTCCGTTCAAAAGACTCAGAAAAATTTGACATTATGTGTCGGTTGATTGATGTTGAAAGTCCAGATTTAGCCGTAATCTTCGTTCGAACTAAGCGCCGTGTTGATGAAGTTAATCGGGGTTTGCAAGCACGGGGTTACAATGCTGCTGGGATCCATGGCGACTTATCACAAGCACGGCGAATGAGTGTTTTGAAGCGCTTCCGTGCTGGTAAGTTAGATATTTTGGTAGCAACTGATGTTGCTGCTCGTGGACTTGATATTTCAGGTGTTACGCACGTTTATAACTATGATATTCCCCAAGATCCAGACTCATACGTTCACCGTATTGGCCGTACTGGTCGCGCCGGTCAAAATGGTGTGTCAGTTACTTTTGTTACGCCAAACGAAATTGGCTACATGAGGACAATTGAACAATTAACCAAGAAGAAGATGGAACCACTTCGTCCACCATCAGATGATCAGGCTTTACGCGGTCAATTGAAGATTGCTAAGTCAAAGATTGAAGATTTGATGAAGGAAGATTTAACTAAATATACTCAAGACGCAAATGAATTATTGGAAAATTATTCAGCCTTGGACTTAGTTTCTGCCTTTTTGAAGAACCTCTCAAAAGATTCTTCAAGTGTTGAAGTTAATATTAGTTCAGAAAAGCCATTACCTTACAAGGGTGGTGGACGTCGCAGCAACGGTCGTGGTCGTGGACACTATGGCCACGGTGGTGGCAGTTATCGCGGTGGTCATGGTCGTGGCGGCAATCGTGGTGGTTACCGCGGTCATGGTGATCGTAATCGCGGCGGCCACTCACACCGCAGCGGTCATAACTTTGTAATTAAGAATAAAAAAGATTAATGATTTATTTAAAAATGAGTTGTTCTGTTGGACAACTCATTTTTTGTATTATAATTTTTGAATAAGGGGTACAAAGAATGATTTTTGGTGTAGGAATTGATGCTGTTGAGGTTGAACGGGTAGCCAAGATTGTTGCGAAAGGTGATAATTTTGCCAAAAAAGTATTAACTGCGAAGGAATTTACACAGTATCAGCAACTGCAAGGTAAGAGGCAAGTTGAATATCTTGGTGGTCGCTTTTCAATCAAAGAAGCCTTTTCTAAAGCAATGGGCACGGGGCTAGGCAAAGAAGTCGGCCTTCAGGATGTGGAAACACTGTGGGATAACGTTGGGCATCCTGTAACTACATCAACCAAGTTTAATGGTAAAATCTTTCCAAGTATTACCCATGATAATCATGAAATTATTACATTAGTTGTGTTGGAGAAATAACATGATTCCAGGAATTCATCGACCGGCTGCAGTTCGAGTTGATTTAGGTGCAGTCAAACAAAATATTGAGCAAGAAATAAAGCATTTAGAGCCAGGGCAAAAATTATTTGCAGTTGTTAAGGCAAATGCATATGGTCATGGGGCTGTTCAGGTCGCCAAAACTGCTGTAAGTGCTGGTGCCGCTGGCTTTTGCGTGGCAATTTTGGATGAGGCTCTTGAACTGCGTCGTGCTGGCATTGTTCAACCAATCTTGGTTTTAGGCGTAACACCGGCCAAGTATGCGGCACTAGCAGCAGTTAATGGCGTTTCCTTAACTGTTCCTGACGTAGAGTGGCTTAAAAAAGCGGCAGAGCAGCTAACAGGGACAGGATTACAATTAAAGATCCATTTGGCAATTGATTCTGGTATGGGGCGGATAGGTTTTAGTACAGATGATGAATTTATAGCAGCTAATGACCTACTACTTGATAGTGATACTTTTGTAGTCGAAGGTCTATTTACCCATTTTGCTTCTGCTGATAGCAGTAATGATACGTATTTTAAGAGTCAAGTTGCACGCTTTAACCACTTTCAGTCCTTACTTAAAGTACATCCTAAGTGGATTCATCTGGATAACACAGCAGCAAGTGTTTTTAATAAAAAAATTCATAGTGATTTGGTACGTTTTGGGATTGGAATTTATGGTTTGAATCCATCGTCTAATCCTGCAAGTGCTGATTTAGCAACTGCTATCAAGTTGAAGCCAGCATTATCATTCGAAAGTGAATTAGTGCAGGTACATTTAATTCATCAGGGTCAAGGCGTAGGTTATGGTTCAACTTATGTTGCTGATGGTGATCAATTGATTGGGACGGTACCCGTGGGTTATGCTGACGGTTTTATTCGCAAGTTTCAGGGCTTTAAAATTAAGGTTGGAACTGAATTCTGTCCAATTGTTGGCCGGATTTGTATGGATCAGTTAATGGTTCGCTTGCCGCATAAGATGCCGGTGGGCACTAAGGTGGTGCTGATCTCAAATAATCTAGCCGAACCTAATAATATTAAAGCTGCTGCTGATTATGTTGACACAATTCATTATGAAGTTGCTTGTCTTTTAGATGATCGTTTGCCGCGGATTTATGATAATTAAGTGTATAAAAATACTGCTAGTGGTAAAACTAGCAGTATTTTTTAATCGGTAATAAATTAATTGTCTTGTTGGTCGGAATTATCAATATAAACCCCAGGATTTTCATCGCTCATAATAGTCATTCCAGCCTGAAGGTCTTCAACCTCGGAAACAACGTAGCCTTTATGTTTCAGCTTTTTAACGATAGTTTTAAGTGTATCTTCGGTAATACCGGCAGGTAGAGTAAATAAAACGCGGCGCACAAAGGTACTGTTTGCATCAGTAGTTGAGGCATCAAGGCTCATAACACCGGCAATATTTGAATATTTAGTAATAACCTTGGCCATTTTAACTAAGTTTCCGCGATCGTTATCGGTTAACACTGTGAAAACATATGAACCTGTTTTGATATTCCATGCATTAGATAACATATCTAAAAGGCGCGAGTGAGTTAAAATTCCATAAAACTTTCCGCTTTCATCCAAAACAGAAATATAAGGTAAGTCTTTAATCGTGAAGAAAACTTTAAAAAATGGTGAGTTAACTTTAATGGTTTTAGTGGCATTTTTTAGCAAATAAGTAACAGGTAAATTTAAATCTTTACCCTGTGATTTGTGCCGGTAAATGTGCATCTTATAGATATTACCACGGAAAATGGTACCTGTATCATCAAGAATTGGCACACAGCGAAAGCCAGAATCTTCTAGTATTTTAAGTGCTTCTGCAAGTGTAGCATGTTCGTTGACTGTTGTTAGGTAATCTTTTTTGATAACTAAAGATTTAATAAGCATAGATTGCCTCCGTATATAAAAATAATCTCAATAAGTATAACATAGTTGTTTTCTCGATTAAATAAACATTAAAATAAAATATTAATTAAGCTGAGTTTAGCACCAGTCTGATAAATAAAAAAGCAGGGCGGTTAATGAAAAAGTTTAATCTTTTAGCAAATTTGTCGATGCGGGAGTGTGCTATTATTAATACGATTAAAAATAAGGGGAAATATGATGAAAATTATTGCAGGTCTGGGCAATCCGGGCAAAAAATACGATGGCACCAAGCATAATACGGGATTTATGGCTGTAGATCATTACTTAGCAGAAAATAACCTGACACTTGAAAAGGAAAAATTTGAGGGTAAGTTTACCAAGCAAAAGATTAATGGTGAAGATGTTCTGTTGCTTGAACCACAAACATATATGAATGATTCAGGGCGGTCGATTGCTCAAGTAGCACACTTCTTTAAGGTGGAGCCGCAAGATATTCTGATTATTCATGATGATATGGATATGCCACTGGGGAAAATACGTGTACGTGCAAACGGCAAATCTGGCGGCCATAACGGAATTAGGAGTATCATTCGTGATTTAGGGACCAGTAACTTTAACCGTCTAAAAATCGGTATTCGGCATCCTGCAAAAGTTACTGAAGCTAGTGTCGTTTCGTGGGTGTTGTCGCCGTTTAACAGTGAGCAGCAAGAGTTAATGACAACTGCTTTTGCTACAAGTAGTCAAATTATCACTGACTTTATTGCTGGTAAAAGCAGTCAATATTTAATGAACAAATATAATTAAAATGCGTTTAACAGATTTACTTGAACAAGATCAAGCTTTAACAAATTTTATTTCAAAAACAACTAAATTTAAAAATTCATTGATCACGGGCGCAACTGCCGGTGCTTTTAGTCTGCTGTTAAGACAAATTGTATTTCAGCTAAAGCAGCCGTTGTTATTAATTGAAGAAAATGAAAATAAGGCGCAAAAGTTATTTAGTGAACTGAGTGCAATTATGCCAAACGGTATGGTTCAAAACTTTCCAGTAGACGCGACAATAGCTACCCAAACAGCTGTTAGCTCGCCAGATGAGCTTAGTAGTCGTATCCAAGCATTGAATTTTTTGCTGACAAAAAAAGAAGGGATTGTAATCACAACCCCGCAAAGTCTGCAGTATCAATTGTCGCAACCAGCTGATTTTGCAGCAGCACGACGTGAATTTGCAGCAGGTAAAGAATTTAATTTAGCTGATCTTACTAATTGGTTGGTTCAAGCAGGTTATCTTCGTGAAAATCTGGTTGCCCGACCGGGTGAATTTGCTTTGCGTGGTGACATTTTAGATGTTTATCCACTTGATCGTGAGCAGCCAATTCGGGTAGAATTTTTTGGCGACGAAATTGACACAATTAAGACCTTTGACTTAGCAAGCCAAAGAAGTCAGGAATCATTGGAGCAAGTAACGGTTGTTGCAGCGCAAGATCGGGTATTTATGCCTACTGATTTTGAGCGTGCTGCTCATACGATTAAGCGGGCTATGGCTGATGCACCAGCACCGACAGAAGCAGTTGCAAGTCATTTTAGTCAAATAGTCGATGGTTTGCAGCAGCAGACATTGCCTAAGAACTATGCATTTTTAGTTGATTTTTTAATTGCTAATCCAAGTAGCTTACTGGATTATTTAGCACAAGATGGGGTGATTTTGCTTGATGATTGGCCATTGATTGATCAGGCGGTTAAAACAGTTGATCAGCAAAATGCTGGTTTTATTGATGATGAATTGAAAACTGGGGCGATGCTTCCTGGGCAAGAATTACGGACTGATTTTAAGCAAAATTGGTCAAAAGATAGTCATCATCACGTTTACTTTTCACTTTTTCAACGGAGTCTAGGTCGGATTCGCTTGGGGCAGCTATTTGAGTGGCAAACGCGGGAACCAGAGCAGTTTTTTAGTCAAATGCCACTGATTAAGACAGAGATTGAGTCTTATCAAAAAAAGCAGCAAACCGTGGTATTGCAAGCTGATAATGAAAAAAGAGCACGCCAAATTAGTCAGACAATGGCAGAATTTGGTCTGGATGTGCCAGTTGTCCCTACTGAAGATCTTGTTGAGAAGCAGACACAGATTATTGTTGGTGGGTTTGCCAGTGGGTTTACTCTGCCAAACAGTAATCTAGTTTATCTGACAGAGCATGAATTATTTAATAAGACTACGCACCATAAACGACGCATTCAGACTTTAGAAAATGCACAACGTTTACGTAATTATACTGAACTGAAGCCCGGGGATTACGTGGTCCACGTTAATCACGGGATTGGTCGTTTTGAAGGAATTAAAACTCTAACAAATAACGGGGTTAAGCGTGATTACATTACGATTACTTATCAACATGGCGATCAGTTGTTTGTTCCAGCTGATCAGTTGAGTTTAGTTCAAAAGTATGTGGCTTCAGAAGGTAAGCGCCCCCACATTAATAAGTTAGGTGGTAGTGAATGGGCAAAGACTAAACGCAAAGTTCAGTCGAAGGTTGAGGATATTGCTGATGATCTAATTGAATTGTACGCTAAGCGTGAATCAGAAAAAGGTTTTGCGTTTTCACCTGATGATAGTTTACAAAAGCAGTTTGAGGATGCATTTCCTTATGTGGAAACCCCAGACCAATTGCGGTCAATTAAAGAAATCAAGGCTGATATGGAACAGGCTAAGCCAATGGATCGGTTGCTTGTTGGGGATGTCGGTTTTGGTAAAACGGAAGTGGCTTTGCGAGCTGCTTTTAAGGCTATTCAGGATAATAAGCAGGTGGCTTTTTTGGTGCCAACGACGATTTTAGCGCAGCAGCATTATGAAACAATTCAAGATCGTTTCAAAGATTTCCCCGTTAACTTTGCTTTATTATCTCGGTTTCAGACACCAGCTGAAGCACAAAAAATTGTTGCGGGCTTAAAAGATGGTCAGATCGATTTAGTTGTAGGGACACACCGAATTTTGTCAAAAGATGTTCAATTTAAAGACCTTGGGCTCTTGATTGTTGATGAAGAACAGCGTTTTGGTGTTAAGCATAAAGAAAAGTTAAAAGAATTGAAGGCTAATATTGATGTTTTGACTTTAACTGCAACGCCAATTCCGCGGACACTGCATATGTCAATGGTAGGTGTACGTGATTTATCAGTAATGGAAACACCGCCGTCAAATCGGTATCCAATTCAAACTTATGTGATGGAGCAGATTCCGAGTGTAATTAAGGATGCTTGTTTGCGTGAAATGCAGCGTGGTGGGCAAATCTTCTATCTGCATAATCGCATTAATGATATTGACGATGTTGTTAATCAGTTGCAGAACTTGATTCCAGAGGCGCGGATTGCAAGTGTTCATGGCCGGATGAGTCAAAATCAAATGGAAGATATTCTCTATCGCTTTTTGAATCGTGAGTTTGACATTTTAGTCACTACGACCATCATTGAAACAGGAATAGACATGCCTAATGTTAATACAATGATTGTTGAAAATGCAGATCATTACGGCTTAAGTCAGCTTTATCAGCTGCGTGGTCGGATTGGTCGAAGTGCGCGGCTAGCTTATGCGTATTTTTTGTATCAACCTAATAAAGTATTAACAGAAATCGGTGAAAAACGCTTAGATGCAATTCGTGATTTTACTGAATTAGGTTCAGGTTTTAAAATTGCAATGCGTGATTTGTCGATCCGTGGAGCTGGTAATATGTTAGGAGCACAGCAACACGGCTTTATTGATAGTGTTGGCTATGATTTGTACTCGCAAATGTTAGCTGATGCTGTCAAGGAGCGTAAGGGTAAAAAACAGGTTAAAAAGACAAATGCCGAAGTTGATTTAGGGCTAGAAGCTTATATTCCAGACACTTATATTGGTGATCAAGAAGAAAAAATTGAATTTTATAAAAAAATCAAATCCGCTAATAGTGATGAACTGACGCAAATTGAGGATGAATTGATTGATCGCTTTGGTAATTATCCGGCTTCTGTAGAAAACTTGCTGGCAATGGCTAGCTTAAAATTGGAAGCGGACTTGGCTCAAGTTTTGATGATTGTTAAGACAGGTACCAAAGTTAAAGTTGAGTTTGCACCGCCAGCAAGTCGTGAATTAGAGGGACCAAATATTTTTAAAGCCTTGGAACATGTTAATTTAAAGGCTAAAATAAGTTTATCGTCGCAAAAACGGTTGGTGGCTTTATTGGAATTACCAGAAAAAGAAAATAGCCGGATGTTAACCAATGAATTGCTGACATTCATGACAGCAGCGAGTGCTATTATTCAAAGATAATCGAGGTTAAAAATGAGAATTGATAAATTTTTAAAAGTTTCCCGTTTAGTTAAAAGACGCCCGATTGCCAAAGAAATGGCTGATCAGGGTCGAATTAAGGTCAATGACCGTGTTGTTAAGTCCAGTTATGACGTCAAAATTGGCGATGTAATTGAGGTCGGTTATGGTTCAAGGCAGGTTAAGGCTAAGGTTTGTGAGATTCGGGAAACGACTAAAAAGGCCGAAGCAAGTGAATTATACGAATTAATTGATTAATCACTTTTGTATAGTAATGACTTTTATTGACGTCCTTGTTATAATTAAAATAGTATTGTTTTAGCATAGGGGACAAAAAATGAAGGGACCACGTATTTATAATTCGCTTAGTCCAGAAGAGCGAATGGCACGTTTGCAACGCAAACAAGAAAAAAGAATTAAAGAGATTCACCGTGTGCGGCGGAACAGAATAATTGCTGTATTTGCAATTATTTTTATCTTTTTAGGTGTGCAAATTGTAATTACACACGCACAAACAAATCGGATTAATGAACAGGTACAAACTTCTAAGAGATCGCTTAGCAACATTAATCGAGAGAAAAAATCTTTAACTTCTAAACGGGATAATCTAAAGGATCCAGATTATGTGGCTAAGTTGGTTCGCTTCAAATTTTTATATTCTAAACCTAACGAAACAATTTATAATATTCCAGAAGAAAAAGATAATAATTAATGAAATATCAAGTTGGACAGCGAATAACAGGTGTAATTAATAATATTACTGATCTAGGGATTTTTGTTACATTGCCAGGTAGAAGGTCGGGATTAGTTCACCATAACGATTTTGGCAATAATTGGGAACGTGAACGGCATAATTATCAGCGTGGTCAAAAGCTGCGGGTGGTAGTTGTGCATCATTTTAAAGGCCGCATTGAATTATCCAAAATGCGAGTTAATGATCCGACATTAATTGATCCAACTAATCAATTTTCGTCGACAAAGAAAGAGAATTTCTTAACGGTATTGACGAAGACATCTGAATTGGCACAAGCAGAAATTAAGCAGTTGCACCACGAATTGACTCACTATGCAGATTGATACTTTTTTTAAAGAGAGAAAATTGGCGCTGCAGAATAAGACGTTAGTATTAGCCACTAGTGGTGGTCCAGATTCGATGGCTTTGCTTGATATGCTTAATAATATTCAAGTAAAGTACAATTTACGGCTAGTTGCAGCACATTTGGATCATCGGTTACGGTCAGATTCAGCACAAGAAACGACGTTAATTACTGACTATTGTCAGGATAAGCAAATCGAAATTGTTAATGCCGTTTGGCCCAAACAGTTACATCCTGAAGCTGGGGTGGAAGCAGCAGCACGCGCTTTTCGCTATGACTTTTTATTGCAAGTAATGCATCAAAAACAGGGTGACTACTTACTGACGGCTCATCATTGTGATGACTTGCTTGAAAATATTTTGCTTAAGTTTATTCGCTCAGGCAATCCTAGTGAGATGAATAGTCTGCAGGCTGTGAGTCATTGGGCTGATGTTACTTTATTGCGTCCGTTGATCAGCTTTAGTAAGGCAGATCTGTTGACCTATGACCAGACGCGGCGAATTGCATTTATTGAAGATAAAACTAATAATGAAGATGATGTTCTGCGTAATCGCCTGCGACATCATGTTGTACCGTTATTAAAAGAAGAAAATTCAGTTTTAGGATTAAATGCTTTGCGGTTTAGTAAGCAAATGGCGACGCTAACAGATCTTGCTGCGCGCACTCTTACTCAGTTGCCGCAACCACAAAAAGTTTTAGGTTTTGCTTACCAATTACAGCAGTCGGCGCTTAACTCGCTTTCTGAAAGTGAGCAGATCTATTACTGGCAGAACTTTATTTGGCAAACTTGGCAGGTGCGGACGGGTGCAAACTTGGCGGGATTTAGACTAATCAAGTATCAACGTTACTTTTATCTAATGCCGCAGAATTTACCGCCAAGGCCGAAAGCAGTATTAGTTAAACCAAATCAAGTCTTTGTTTTTGGTGCTCGCCGGCTGCTGGTTACTAGGCAATTACTGCCGGGACAGCAATGTTTGGGGAAGTTTCAACTAGCAAAAACATGCGAATTAATTGCCAAGTCGTTACCACCGGGTGCAAAATTACTACTTAAAAGCGGTTTGCATGTTAAAAGTAAAAAAGAATTTGCTAAAAGTGGCATTCCCGCTATCTTGCGGCCGTATTGTTTGGCGCTTTATAAACATGAAGAGCCTGTTTTTGTTGAACAGGCTTACCGTAATCAACGCCATAATTCTAATGCCGAGCAATATTATATTTATATTGATAATGATAAGAAATTTTAAAATGTTAGAGCATTAGTGAAATTTGTGTTAAACTTTTATTCGTATATTTCTAGAAACTTTGCGGAGGTTTTTTATGAAGAATAACCGGAATCGGCTGTTTTCGAACGCCTTATTCTATATAGTTGCTTTTCTTCTTCTGTTAGGAGGAATCAACTGGGCTTTGGGCGGCTCCGATAATTCTGGCGGCAGTGAAAATATTAGCTATTCAGAATTTGTTAAAGATTTGCGTCAAGGCAAAGTTAAAAACTTTAATGTTCAGCCTGCTAATGGTGTTTATACCGTTTCAGGTAGTTATAAAGATGCACAGGGAAGTAAGAACCAATCTAAAAATAGTTTTGACTTCTTCAGTGGTAATTCGGGTGGTAAAGTCACGCGTTTTTCTACGACAATGTTGCAAAATGATTCAAGTGTCGCCAATGTGCAAGAATTAGCACAAAAGAGCGATACGAAAATGACCACTCAGGGAGAATCACAGTCAGGTAACTGGATTTCTACAATCGTCATGCTGGTACCGACAATTCTCTTTATTGTCATGTTGTGGATGATGATTAGCCAGACTGGTGGTCGTGGCGGCTCTGGTAGCGGCGGCATTATGAACTTTGGCCGTTCGCACGTTAAGCCTGAAGATCCAAAGAAAAATAAAATTCGGTTCTCTGACGTTGCCGGTGAAGAAGAAGAGAAACAGGAATTAGTTGAAGTAGTTGAATTCTTAAAGAATCCGGCTAAGTTTACTAAGTTAGGAGCTAAAATACCGTCAGGTGTATTGCTTGAAGGTCCTCCGGGTACTGGTAAGACCTTATTGGCACGAGCAGTTGCTGGTGAAGCCAATGTTCCGTTTTTCTCAATTTCTGGTTCAGATTTTGTGGAAATGTTTGTCGGTGTTGGTGCTAGCCGTGTGCGGGATTTATTTACAAATGCTAAGAAAAATGCGCCAAGTATTATCTTTATTGATGAAATTGATGCGATTGGTCGCCAGCGTGGTAGTAACGCTGGTGGCGGTGGTAACGATGAGCGTGAGCAGACATTGAACCAATTATTGGTTGAAATGGACGGCTTTGAAGGCAATGAAGGTGTAATCGTAATTGCTGCGACTAACCGTTCTGATGTGCTTGATCCAGCTTTAATGCGTCCTGGTCGATTTGATCGGAAAATATTGGTTGGCTCACCTGATGTTCGTGGTCGTGAAGCAATTTTACGGGTTCATGCTAAGAACATGCCACTCGCTGCAGACGTTGACTTAAAAGAGATTGCTCGGCAAACTCCCGGCTTCGTCGGAGCGGATTTGGCTAATTTACTGAATGAAGCAGCATTGTTAGCAGCACGCCGTAATGGTACAGAAATTACAGCGCAGGATCTTGACGAAGCTGAAGATCGAGTAATTGCCGGACCAGCAAAGAAGAACAGCATGATTTCTAAGAAAGAACGTGAACGCGTCGCTTTCCATGAAGCGGGTCACTCAATTTGTGGCTTGGTCTTAAGTGATTCACGGACTGTGCGTAAGGTTACAATTGTGCCGCATGGTCGGACAGGCGGTTATAACTTGATGTTGCCTAAGGATGACCAATTCTTGTTGACTAAGAAGCAATTAATGGAACAAATTGTCGGCTTAATGGGTGGTCGTGCTGGTGAAGAGGTCGTCGTTGGTGACCAGTCAACTGGTGCTTCAAATGACTTTGAGCAGGCAACGCAAATTGCTCACAGTATGGTGGTTAATTACGGAATGACTGATTCCTTGGGAATGGTTGAACTTGAAAAAGAAGGTCAAACTGATCCTTATGGCTTTAAGTCATACAGTGAGGCAACTTCTGCTAAGATTGATGAAGCTGTTAAGAAATTGCTTGATGAGGCGCATGCTAAAGCAGTTGAAATTGTCAAAAATAACCGGGAAAAACACCGTATTATTGCTGAAGCACTACTTAAGTATGAAACTTTGGATGAAAAGCAGATTATGTCATTGTACACAACGGGTAAAATGCCAGAAAAAATGCCAGAATATCCAAGTGAATCTAAAGCTTTAACTTACGAAGAAGCTAAGGCAGCTGCTGAAAAGAAGGAAAATCATCAGGCAATAACTGCTGATAGTGAAGAAAAGCAAGACGAAGATGCTAAGCATGCTCATGCTGAAGAAGAAGCGCAAACACCTATGAAGAAGAACGAAGAAGTTGAGGAGCATAATCCGGAAAATCCAGAGAAGACTCATGAGGCCGATTCAGATTCTGCAAATAAGGAAAATGATCATTCTTCAGATGATCAACAAGATTAATAATTAATAGGGCCTTTTGACAGGCTCTATTTTTTTAGGAGAATAATAATGAGTGATTATTTAATTAAAGCAATTGATAAAACAAAAAATTTACGCTTATTAACGGTAACGGCACAAGATTTGGTACAAGAAGCACAAACTCGGCATGATACTTGGTCAGCCTCTTCAGCTGTATTGGGACGGACATTAGTGGCTGGGGTACTTTTAGCCGGTGCAGAGTTGACAGATAAAGAAGAATTAACGGTCAGACTTCTTGGTAATGGCCCAGTTGGTCCAACGGTTGTCACTGCGCAATCAGACTTGACCGTTAAGGGATATATCAAAAACCCACACATTGCTTTACCGCCGCGTAAAGATGGCCACATTGATGTTAAAAAAGCAGTTGGTCAAGGCTGGCTTGAAGTAACGAAAGATTTGGGCCTTAAAGAACCTTATACAGGCCAGGTGCCAATTGTTTCAGGCGAAATTGCTGAGGATGTGGCCTACTATCTTACTAAGTCGGAACAAATTCCATCAGCTGTTGGTTTGTCAGTCTTTGTTAATCCCAACAACACGATTGGTGAAGCTGGTGGTTTTATGCTGCAAGCCTTACCAGGAGCAAGTGAAAGTTTGATTACTAAGACAATTAAACATATTGATGATTTACCGGCATTGTCAACCTCGTTTTTAGCGGGTATGACACCAGAGGATTTGGCACGCAAGATTTTGGGAACAGACTGTAAAATATTGGAAAAAGATCCCGTTGCTTATCAATGTGACTGCTCTAAAGAAAAGTATGCGAAAATTTTGGCAACTCTGAAGGTTGATCAACTAATGCAAATGATTAATGAAGATCATGGTGCGGAATTAACTTGCAGCTTTTGCGGTAACAAGTATCACTATACTGAAGCTGAATTAAAAGCAATTTTAGCTAAGAAAAAAGCAAACAAGGAATATTAATTCTGTGTTTGCTTTGAATTAGAGCTGTTCAATTTGGAGTAGGTACATCAAAACTAAATCAATTACAGCAAGTGCCGAATAGATGCTACCAGTGTATTTACCAAAGATGATTATCCAGCAAATGCAGCCGGTAGCGTAAATAATAACTTCTAATATTAGTTTGGCATAACTGGTGAGAGCATGAGATGAATGCGGCGCACCATATCGCGCCCAGACTAAGTAAATAATGATCGCGATTAGGGCAAAAATTATTTTGCTTGAAAAATCTCGCTTAATAAACACACCGCTGAAGATACCAATTATGGTAGCACATTCTAATAAAAACCGACAGCCAATGGTAATTTCCTTAATAAAATTCATCAATTGTCTCCTTAGATATTAATTATTTTAAGGATAGTTAAAAATCAGGGTGCGGTCAATACCAATTTTGATTATAATAAAAGGGTTAAGCAAAGACAAAAAGGAGTGTAACAGATGTTAAATATTTATATCGTGCGCCATGGTGAAACCGATACAAACAAAACCGGAGCTATTAATGGGTCAGCGACTAACCTACCTTTGAATGAAACCGGGATTAAGCAGGTTGAAGCTTTACGTGATAGCTTTGACATTAATAAAATTGACGCTGTATATGCTAGCCCCTTACTTCGTGCTCAACAGACAGCAGAAATTTTAGATCGTGGTCAGCACCAAATTATTACCGATGATCGCTTACAAGAAATGAATTATGGTAATTGGGACGGCAAAGATACGCGGGAGTTGCAGGCTCGGTATCCACAAGTATTTGATGAATTAGGCTATTTTAAGGATAATTATAGTGATTTTTGTACTGGTGAAAGTTATCAGCACTTAGCTGCCCGTTTAATGGACTTTTGGCATGATCTGGTTACTAAACATGAAAATGAAGCTGTCCTATTGGTCTTTCACGGAACAGCTTCACGCTCGATGGTACAAAATATTTTGGGCATTGCAGATATTGCACTAGTTGGTGAGATGCAGAATGCTGGGGTAATTAATTTTACAGTTGATGATCAGAGTAAGAAGGCCTATTTGCGCTATTATAATCGTGTTGCACCTGACAAGTTCTTTCTTGAAAAATAATATCATTGTTCGTTCTTGGGCTTGATTACTAACGTGACAGTTTGCTTGATTAGTCTTTTTTGTTATGATATTAAAGTATTTGAAAGGATGATTTGGTGGATAATAGTTGGAAGATTCGCGATCTTACTATTCCTAATCGCGTTGTGGTCGCACCGATGGCTGGAGTTTCAAATTCGGCTTTTCGGATGATTTGTAAAGAATTCGGCGCTGGAATGGTTGTTTGTGAGATGATTTCTGATCATGGAATCATTTACCGTAATAAAAAAACAATGTCAATGATGAAAGTTGATCCGCGTGAGCACCCGATGAGTATTCAGATTTTTGGGGGAACTGAAGAAACACTACTTGAGGCAGCACAATATATTGATCAGCATACAGATGCTGATATTATTGATATTAATATGGGCTGTCCGGTACCGAAAATCACAAAAACGGATGCTGGTTCTAAGTGGCTGCTTGATGCCAATAAGATTTATCAAATGGTACATGCAGTTGTGCAAAATGTTTCTAAACCAGTGAGCGTTAAAATGCGGATTGGTTGGGATCGCAAGCATATTTTTGCGGTTGAAAATGCTCTGGCTGCACAGGAAGCTGGCGCCAGTATGATTGCGATGCACGGTAGAACACGTAAGCAAATGTATCAAGGCCATGCTGATTGGGAAACTCTGCATGATGTTGCGCAAGTACTTGACGTGCCGTTTGTGGCTAATGGCGATATTACAACGCCAGAATTAGCAGAAAAGGCATTAAAGGAAATTGGTTCAACAGCTGTAATGGTTGGCCGTGCTGCTCTGGGTAATCCGTGGATTTTAAAAGACATGACGCATTATTTAGAAACTGGCGAGCATTTAAAACCGCAGACGGTCCGAGAAAAAGTGGCAACAGCGGAGCACCAATTACAGGCTTTAGTTGATCTTAAGGGTGAAAAAATTGCGGTGCCAGAATTTCGTCAGCAAGCTGCTTATTATTTAAAGGGCGTGCCCCGTTCAGCTAGAACACGTGCTAAAATAAATGAAGTCTGGACAGCACAAGAAGTTTATGACTTGCTTGATAACTTTGTTGATGATTATGAAAAACGTCAGGCACAAAAGACTGCTCGACGGCTTGAAACTATATAGTAATGGAGGAAAAGTAATTGGCAAAAACTGAAATGAATGATCAATTAATCGTTCGGCGCCAAAAGATGGAAGAATTACGTGAAAACGGAATAGAACCATTTGGCATGAGAAAATTTGATCGGCAAGATTTGGCGAAGACGTTAAATGAAAAGTATCACGCTGATGATAAAGATGAATTGAATAATGATATGCCGAAGACTAAGGTAGCTGGCAGAATGCTTGCTAAACGTGGTAAGGGCAAAGTAGGCTTTGCTGACCTTTATGATCGTACTGGCAAAATTCAAATTTACGTTCGTAAAGATATTGTTGGCGAAGATAATTACAAAATTTTTAAAAAGTCTGATATTGGTGACTTTTTAGGAATTGACGGCGAAGTAATGAAGACCGATACTGGTGAATTAACCATTCGGGCAACGCACGTTACCTTTTTGTCAAAAGCTTTGCGGCCGCTGCCTGATAAGTATCATGGTTTAAAGGATGTTGAACAAATTTACCGGCAACGTTACTTAGACCTGATTACTAATCGTGAGAGTTATCAGCGTTTTGTTAACCGGACCAAGATTATCCAAGCAATCCGTGACTTCTTAAATAAGAAAGACTTCTTGGAAGTTGAAACACCAGTTTTGCACAATATTCCTGGTGGTGCAGAAGCGCGCCCATTTATTACGCATCATAATGCTTTGGATATTGACTTATACATGCGGATTGCGCTGGAATTGCCACTTAAGCGGTTGATTGTTGGTGATATGGAACGAGTTTATGAAATTGGTCGGGTTTTTAGAAATGAAGGCTTAGACACGCACCATAACCCTGAATTTACTGAATTGGAAACTTATGCTGCATACTGGGACTTCCACGATGTTATGGATGAAGCAGAAGGAATTATTCGAGCTGCTGCTGAAGTTGTTTCTAAAGATGGGAAGGTTACTTATCAAGGAACAAATATTGATCTAGGTAAGCCATATCGCCGTGTTCACATGGTTGATTTAATTAAAGAAAAGACTGGCGTTGACTTCTGGCAAAAGATGAGTGTTGAAGAAGCAACTAAGATTGCTGAAGATCACGATATTAAGGTAGAAAGTTTTTGGAAAGTTGGTCACATTATTAATGCTTTCTTTGAAAAGTATTGTGAAGAAACCATTGTTGATCCAACCTTTGTCTATGGTCATCCTGTTGAAATTTCACCTTTGGCCAAGAAAAATGCCGAAGATCCGCGTTTTACTGACCGGTTTGAAATTTACATCATGGGCGAAGAATATGGTAATGCCTTTTCAGAATTAAATGATCCAGATGACCAGCGTGAACGGTTTGAAGCCCAAATGGCTGAACGTGAAGCTGGTAATGATGAGGCTGATATGATTGATGAAGACTACCTGCGCGCAATGGAATACGGGATGCCGCCAACAGGTGGACTTGGGATCGGTATTGATCGATTAGTTATGCTGCTGACAGATGCTCCAGCAATTAGGGATGTTTTGCTCTTCCCAACTATGCGTCCAGAAAAGGTTGAGGATATAGATCGTGAAGTACAAGCAGATTTAAAGAAAAAAGCTAAAAAATAATTTGGTCTAATAAGCTGTTAAATCAAGCTTTAATGCTAAATGAGAAATTCTTTTGCAGAATTTCTCATTTTTTTTGCAAAAAAGGTTTGCAAAATTAAAATCGTTTGCTATAATAATATTTGTCTTGCGGAAGTAGTTCAGTGGTAGAACATCACCTTGCCATGGTGGGGGTCGCGGGTTCGAATCCCGTCTTCCGCTCTATAATAAAAGACTCACCGCTTGGTGAGTTTTTTTATTAAAACGGGAAATAGCTCAGCTTGGTAGAGCGCTACGTTCGGGACGTAGAGGTCGCAGGTTCGAATCCTGTTTTCCCGATAAGATAATGACTGTTCGTCTAGCGAACAGTTTTTTTCTGCTCTAATTTAAGTAAAAGAAGGAATATTAGCATGCAAGCTTAGTCTTTGCTATAATGGTTGCAATGTTTTTGACGTGAAATATATTAAGCTAATTAATTGATATTATGAAGACAAAGAATTGAGAAAATTCACGTTATTTTAAAGGTGGTGCTATGATGAAGAACTCTTACAGTAAAAGTGCAAATCAGGTATTAGAAATTGCACGTGAACAAGCACAAAATTTTCATCATCGGCTAATTGGTACTGAGCATGTATTGTTAGCGATGGTAATTGAATCAGATGGCGAAGCCGGCAAGGATTTGCGGGCTTGGGGCGCAACGCCAACTGCTATTCGTGAAGAAATTGAACGTTATACAGGTTATGGTTCTGCTGTTAAAACTAGTTATATGGAAATGTCACCACGTTTAAGTATGGCTTTGGCTTATGCTGGAAGTTTAGCTGAGCGTGATGGTTCTGAAGTTAAAACTAGCCATATTTTATTAGGGTTAATTTCAAGTGAGCAAGTTTTGTCAGCAACGATTTTACGTAATTTGAATATCAATATTCAAAGTTTGCAGGATGATGCTCGACGTAGTTTAGGTCAAAATGAGAATACAGATACTGATAGTGATTGGGTTGGTGCAGGAACAACAGAATTAAATGCCAACCAATCAAAAAGCACAACACCAACACTTGATCAAGTGTCAGTTAACTTGAATGAGCGGGCTGAAAATGGGCAAATTGATCCCGTAATTGGTCGTGACCACGAGATTGCACGAGTAATTGAAATTTTGTCGAGAAGGACAAAAAATAATCCCGTTTTAATTGGTGAACCCGGTGTTGGTAAAACGGCCGTAGCCGAAGCCATTGCAACCGCCATTGTAGCCAAAAAAGTTCCGCACGACTTGCTTAATAAGCGCGTAATTTCTCTTGATCTTGGTGGCTTAGTTGCTGGGACTAAGTACCGTGGTGAATTCGAAGACCGAATGAAGAAAATTATTAAAGAAATTACTAAAGATGGTAAAGTTATTCTTTTTGTTGATGAAATGCATACCTTGATTGGTGCTGGTGGCGCTGAAGGATCAATCGATGCAGCCAATATTTTAAAACCATCTTTGGCTCGCGGCGACATTCAAATGATTGGTGCAACAACTTTTGATGAATATCAGAAGTATGTGGAAAAAGATCAAGCATTAGCTCGCCGCTTTCAACAGATTCGGTTGAATGAACCATCACGTGAAGAATCTTTACAGATTTTAACTGGCTTAAAAGAAAAATACGAAAAGTTCCATCATGTTAAAATAACGCAAGCTGCTTTAGAAGATGCTGTGGACTTGTCCAGACGTTATATTTCTAATCGTTATCTACCTGATAAGGCAATTGATTTAGTTGATGAAGCTAGTGCAGCGGTTAAAATTAGAACTGGTAAGGCACCTGATAATCAGTTACTGCAAGTTGACGAGCAGATTAAAAAGGTGCTTGGTCAAAAAAATCAAGCTGCAGTTAACCAAAATTTTGTTGAAGCTGCTAAATTGCAGGAGCGACAGAATAGTTTGCAGTTGAAGCGCGATCAACTAGCTGAGCGCTTAGAACAACAAGTTGATCGACGAGCTATTGTACAGCCTGAAGATGTAGCACAAGTTGTTTCTAATTGGACGGGAGTTCCCGTAACGCAAATGAACCGGAATGAAACTAAGCAGTTAGCTAATCTTGAACGGAATTTGCACAAACGGATCATTGGCCAGGACAAGGCAGTTTCTGCAGTTAGCCGTGCTGTTCGCCGTAGTCGCAGTGGGATCAAAGATGAAAATCGGCCAATTGGGTCCTTCTTGTTCTTAGGGCCAACTGGTGTTGGCAAGACTGAATTAGCTAAGGCTATTGCCGCAACAATGTTTGGTTCAGAAGATGATTTGATTCGCATTGATATGTCTGAATACATGGATCAGATTGCAAGCAGTAAGTTAATTGGTTCAGCACCAGGCTATGTTGGTTACGATGAGGGCGGTCAATTATCAGAAAAAGTGCGTCGGCATCCTTATTCAGTTATTTTGCTTGATGAAGTTGAAAAGGCTCATCCAGATGTGTTTAACTTGTTGCTGCAAGTTTTAGATGATGGCTTTTTGACGGATTCTAAGGGACGGAAGATAGATTTTCGCAACACAATTATTATCATGACCTCTAACTTAGGGTCACGTTCACTCTTTGAAACTAAGGCTGTTGGCTTTAATGCAGATAATTCAAGTCAAGTTAAGATGCGACGTGAACGAGTTAAGCAAGCATTAAAACAGTTTTTCCGTCCAGAATTTTTAAATCGTATTGATGAAACAATTATTTTTGATGAATTGGGCAAGACTGAATTGCGGCAAATTGTCACGTTATTAACGCAAAAGTTAGTTAAGCGTCTGCAGAAACAGTGGATTACACTTAAGTTATCACGTGCAGCTTTAGATAAGATTGCTCAAGATGGTTATAATCCAGAAATGGGTGCACGACCATTAAGAAGGGCAATTCAAACGGATATTGAAGATGAAATTGCGACAATGCTAGTTAAAGGTGACCTACAAAAAGGTGATTTGTTAAAGATCGGCAGCAGTCACAATCGCTTGAAGTTTGAGGTTGTAAAAAATGCGGTCACAGAACTAGTTGGTATTAATTAAACTAATTGACATATTTAGTGAATTTTGTTACTCTTGAGTATGATTAAAAAGGCTGAAGTTCAGAATTTTGCTGATATATTGTCCAGCAGAATAATAAAAGACAAAAACGACGTGGTTGTTTTTGTCTTTTTTATGCTTAAATTCTCAGCCTTTTGAATTTGTAAACGAAATGTAATATTTGCTTTCTCTATACAGAAAGGATGTTTTCTCCTTGTTAAATGGACACGTAGTGAACTATGGTAAACACCGAACAAGACGTAGTTTTTCACGAATTAAAGAAGTATTAAAACTGCCTAACTTGACCGATGTACAAACCGAATCATATAAGTGGTTTTTGGATGAAGGTATTAAAGAAGTCTTCGATGACATTATGCCGATTAGTGACTTTTCGGGTAAACTTTCATTGGAATATATGGGCTATAAACTGCAAAAGCCTAAGTATACTGTTGATGAAGCACGTGATCACGATGCGACTTATTCAGCACCAATGCACGTTACTTTAAAATTAACTAACCAAAAAACCGGTGAAATTAAGACCCAGGACGTTTTCTTTGGCGATTTGCCATTGATGACAGAATCAGGTTCATTTATTATTAACGGTGCTGAAAGAGTTATCGTTTCACAGTTAGTTAGATCACCAAGTGTTTATTACTCAGGTGATTATGACAAGAATGGTCGGCAAATTTTTGGTACCACGGTTATTCCTAATCGTGGTGCATGGTTGGAATATGAAACTGATGCCAAGAATGTTTCTTATGTTCGAGTAGACCGGACGCGTAAGCTGCCGTTGACTGTTTTAATTAGAGCAATGGGAATTGGCTCAGACAGCGATATTTTAGATATGTTTGGTCAAAGTGATACTTTACAATTCACTTTGGATAAGGATGTTCATAAAAATCCAGCTGATTCACGGGTTGCTGAAGCTTTAAAGGACGTTTATGAAAGATTACGTCCAGGTGAGCCGAAGACTACGGATTCTTCACGTTCATTGCTGTATGCACGTTTCTTCGATCCACGTCGTTATGACTTGGCACCAGTTGGTCGTTATAAGGTCAACAAGAAACTATCATTGAAGAATCGTTTATACGGTCAAACATTGGCAGAAACATTGGCAGACCCAGATACTGGTGAAATTATTGCTAAGAAGGGTACTGTTGTAACTCACGAAGTAATGGATACTTTGGAAAAGTACCTTGATCGTGACGACTTTAAGATGGTTACTTATGAACCATCTAAAGAAGGTGTTTTACCAGATCCAATTAACGTTCAAGAAATCAAAGTTTACTCAAAAGAAAATCCTGAACGCGTTGTGAAGATGATGTCCAACGGACATATTGATAAAAATGCTAAGTATTTAACTCCAGCTGATGTTTTGGCTTCAATTAATTACTTCTTGTTGTTGCAAGATGGTATTGGCAGTATTGATGACATTGACCACTTGGGTAATCGGCGGATTCGTCGGGTTGGTGAATTGCTGCAGAACCAGTTTAGAATTGGTTTAGCCAGAATGGAACGAGTTGTACGTGAAAGAATGTCAATTCAAGATCCTTCAACTGTTACCCCACAACAATTAATCAATATTCGACCAATTGTTGCCAGCATTAAGGAATTCTTTGGCTCCTCACAACTGTCACAGTTTATGGATCAACATAACCCGCTAGGTGAATTAACACATAAGCGGCGGATGTCTGCTTTAGGGCCTGGTGGTTTGACACGTGACCGTGCTGGTTATGAAGTTCGTGACGTGCACTATACGCAATATGGTCGTTTGTGTCCAATTGAGACGCCAGAAGGACCAAACATTGGTTTGATTAACTCGCTAGCAACTTATGCTGTAATTAACAAGTATGGTTTTATTGAAACACCTTACCGTCGCGTTTCTTGGAAGACCCACAAGGTTACTGACAAGATTGATTACTTAACAGCTGATGTTGAAGATAATTACATCATTGCGGGAGCTAATACGCCTCTTAATCCAGATGGTTCATTTAAAGAAGAGTTGATTTTGGCTCGTTCTAAGGAAGATAACGTCGAAGTTAAACCTGATAAGATTGACTACATGGATGTTATTCCTAAGCAGGTTGTTTCTGTTGCTTCTGCATGTATTCCATTTTTGGAAAACGATGATTCTAACCGGGCTTTGATGGGTGCTAACCAGCAACGTCAGGCTGCGCCATTGATTAACCCTCATAGTTCTCTTGTTGGTACTGGAATGGAATATCGTGCTGCTCATGATTCAGGTGCGGCACTGATTGCCAAGGCTGCAGGTAAAGTTGAATATGTTGATGCTAACACGATTAGAATTAGACGTGCCGACAGTACTTTGGATGAATATGTTCTTGAAAAGTACCGTCGTTCTAATAACTCGAAGTCCTACAACCAAACACCAAATGTTAAATTAGGTGATGAGGTTGTTGAAGGTGAAGTTATTGCTAATGGTCCAACAATGGATCATGGTGAACTAGCTTTGGGTCAAAACCCTGTTATTGCTTTCATGACTTGGAACATGTACAACTACGAAGATGCTATTATGCTGTCTGAGCGGTTAGTTAAAGATGACGTTTATACTTCAATCAGTATTGAAGATTACGAATCTGAAGCTCGGGATACGAAGCTTGGTCCAGAGGAAATTACACGTGAGTTGCCAAATGTTGGTGAAGATGCATTAAAGGACCTTGACGGTCAAGGAATTGTTCGCATTGGTGCTGAAGTTCACGATGGTGATATTTTAGTTGGTAAGGTAACGCCTAAGGGTGTAACTGAATTATCAGCTGAAGAAAGATTATTACATGCTATTTTTGGTGAAAAGGCGCGTGAAGTCCGTGATACCTCTTTGCGTGTACCACATGGTGGTGGCGGAATTGTCCGTGATGTAAAAGTTTATACACGTGAAAAGGGCGATGAACTTTCACCAGGTGTTAATACGTTAGTTCGTGTTTACATTGCACAAAAACGTAAGATCCAGGTTGGAGACAAGATGTCTGGTCGTCACGGTAACAAGGGTACGGTTGCGGCAGTTGTTCCACAAGAAGATATGCCATACTTACCAGATGGTACACCAGTTGATATTTGTTTGAACCCAATGGGTGTTCCTTCGCGTATGAACATCGGACAGTTGCTTGAATTACACTTAGGCCGTGCTGCTAATAACTTGGGTATTCACGTTGCTACACCAGTATTTGATGGTGCTAGTGAAGATGATGTTTGGGATACAGTTCATAAAGCTGGTATTGATAAAGACGGTAAGACTGTTCTTTATGATGGCCGTACGGGTGAACCATTCCATAACCGAGTTTCAGTTGGAATTATGCACTATCTGAAGTTGACGCACATGGTTGACGATAAGATTCATGCACGTTCAATTGGGCCTTACTCACTTGTTACCCAGCAGCCTCTTGGTGGTAAAGCACAATTTGGTGGTCAGCGGTTTGGTGAAATGGAAGTTTGGGCTCTTGAAGCTTACGGTGCTGCTTACACGCTGCAAGAAATTTTGACCTATAAGTCAGATGACGTTGTTGGCCGGGTTAAAGCGTATGAAGCAATCGTTAAGGGCGAAAGAATTCCTAAACCAGGTGTTCCTGAATCATTCCGAGTTCTTGTTAAAGAATTACAATCATTAGGATTGGATATTCGGGTTCTGGACATGGATCACAAAGAAATTGAATTACGTGATATGGATGATGATTCAAATGAGCATTTGAACATTGATACATTATCGAAGATGGCTGAAGAACAACAAAAGAAGAAGTTAGCCGAAGAAACTGCTAAGTCTGACGATGAAGAAAAAACAGCTAAAGAGTCTGAAAAGGTAGAGACTGTAGATAAGTCTGACGATGATAACAAGATTTCTAAATAAGTAGGGGGGTTAAACTTTTGATCGACGTAAATAAGTTTGAAAGCATGCAAATTGGTCTTGCATCGCCTAATAAGATTCGCAGCTGGTCATACGGTGAAGTTAAGAAGCCAGAAACAATTAACTACCGTACCTTAAAGCCAGAAAAAGACGGTTTATTTGATGAAAGAATTTTTGGGCCAACTAAAGATTGGGCCTGTGCATGTGGTAAATACAAGGGTGTTCGCTACCGTGGAATCGTTTGTGATCGCTGTGGGGTTGAAGTAACCTCTGCTAAGGTTAGAAGAGAACGGATGGGGCACATTGAATTAGCTGCACCTGTTACTCATATTTGGTACTTTAAAGGTATTCCGTCACGGATGGGCTTAATTCTTGATATGTCACCAAGATTATTGGAAGAAGTAATTTATTTTGCTGCTTACATCGTAATCGATCCTGGTGATACGGATCTTGAATTTAAGCAGTTAATGACAGAAGTTGAATATCGTGAACAAAAAACAAAATATGGTAATCGCTTTGTTGCAAAAATGGGTGCTGAAGCTATTCGTGACTTGCTCCGTAAAGTAGATTTGGCTAAAGAAGTTACCGATTTAAAGAAAGAATTGGAAACAGCGACTGGTCAAAAACGGACGCGGGCAATTAGACGGCTAGATATTTTAGATGCCTTTAAAGATTCTGGTAATAAGCCAGAATGGATGGTTATTGATGCTGTTCCAGTTATCCCACCGGACTTACGGCCAATGGTTCAACTTGAAGGTGGTCGGTTTGCTACTTCTGATTTGAATGATTTGTACCGTCGAGTAATTAATCGGAATAATCGGTTAAAGCGTTTGCTTGATCTTAATGCGCCAAATATTATTGTGCAAAATGAAAAGCGGATGCTGCAAGAAGCTGTAGATGCCTTAATTGATAATGGTCGTCGCGGACGGCCAGTTGTTGGTCCAGGTAACCGGCCACTGAAGTCATTGTCGCACATGCTTAAAGGTAAGCAAGGCCGGTTCCGTCAAAACCTGCTTGGTAAACGTGTTGACTATTCTGGCCGTTCAGTTATTGATGTTTCGCCAAAATTGAAGTTCTATCAATGTGGTGTTCCACGACCAATGGCTTTGGAATTGTTCAAACCATTTGTAATGCACGAGTTAGTTAAGCGAAAGATTGCTTCAAACATTAAGAGTGCTAAGCGGAAGATTGACCGTGAAGATGATGATGTCTGGGATGTACTTGAGGACGTTATTAAGGAAAGAACAGTTCTGTTAAACCGGGCCCCTACTTTGCACCGGTTGAGTATTCAGGCCTTTGAACCAGTGCTGGTTCCAGGTAAGTCCATTCGGTTGCATCCATTAGCTTGTGAAGCTTATAATGCCGACTTTGATGGGGACCAGATGGCGATTCATGTTCCTTTGTCAGATGAAGCTGTTGCTGAATCACGACTGTTAATGCTAGCTGCGCACCATATCTTGGCACCTAAGGATGGTAAGCCAATTGTTACGCCATCACAGGATATTGTTTTGGGTAACTACTGGTTAACGCAAGCTGAACGTGGTCGTGAGGGTGAAGGCATGATCTTCAATTCACCTGCAGAAGCAACTGTTGCTTACAATAATGGTGATATTCATTACCACACAATTATTGGCATGTCTGCTGATTCAATGCCACAAAAGTCTTGGCCTAAGGGTTATGAACATGGAATTTTTATTACCACTTATGGTCGGTTGATTTTTAACCAAATTACGCCAAAAGACTATTTCTACATTAACGAACCAACTGAAGAAAACTTAAATAGTCCTCTAGCTGCTAAGTATTTCTTAGAGCCTGGGGAAGATATTCACGAAAAGATCGACAATGTTGGTGATGAATTAGTTGCAACACCATTTAAGAAATCTTTCCTATCTGATTCCATTGCGACAATTTACAAGTATTACAAGGTACAAAGAACCTCTGAATATCTTGATGATTTGAAGAAATTAGGTTATACAAGTTCAACTACTTCTGGTATTACTATTGGAATGACTGATGTTCCTGAAATTCAAGATAAAGATGAAAAGGTTGCTAAAGCTCACAAGCAAGTTGATGTTGTTTCTAAGCAATTTAGACGAGGCTTGATCACTGAGCAGGAACGACACGATCGGGTTATCAGTATTTGGAATGAGTGTAAGGATCAAGTTCAAAACGAAATTGCACAAATTTATGACCCACGTAACCCAATTACGATCATGGCTGACTCTGGTGCTCGTGGTAACATTTCTAACTTTACGCAGCTAGCCGGAATGCGGGGCTTGATGGCTACGCCTAACGGTGGACTGTTTGAAATTCCAGTTACGTCAAACTTTAAGGAAGGTTTGTCAGTTTTGGAACTGTTCATGTCTACTCACGGTGCCCGTAAGGGAATGACTGATACGGCCTTGAAGACTGCACAGTCAGGTTACTTAACGCGGCGGTTAGTTGATGTTGCTCAAGATGTGATTATTCGTGATGATGATTGTGGTACTGATCGTGGTATTCATGTTCATGCAATCATGGAAGGTGACGAATTAATTGAGCCACTTTATGATCGTTTGCTTGGTCGGTTCACTGCTGAAACTGTTAAGGATCCAAAGACTGGTGAAGCAATCATTGGTCCGGATACCATGATGGATGAAAACTTGGCACATAAAATTTGTGACGCTGGTGTTGTTGATGTTAAGATTCGTTCAATTTTGACTTGTGATACACCGCATGGTGTTTGTCGCAAGTGTTATGGAATGAACTTAGCTACAGGTGAAGAAGTTGAAGTCGGCGAAGCAGTTGGTACTGTTGCTGCTCAATCAATTGGTGAACCTGGTACACAGTTAACCTTGCGGACTTTCCACAACGGTGGTGTTGCTGGTGCTGAAGATATTACTCAGGGTCTTCCTCGTGTGCAAGAATTGTTTGAAGCTCGTAATCCTAAAGGTCGAGCAATTATTTCTGAAGTTGATGGTGTGATTGATTCAATTCAAGAAAACCCAGCTGAGCATACGCGTGAAATTACGGTTAAAGGTAAGATCGATACTAGAAGTTATAGTATCCCTTATACTGCTTCTGTTGCCGTAGCTGAAGGTGACTACGTTAAACGTGGTGATAAGCTGACTTTAGGTTCAGTTGATCCAAAGGAATTGATTCAAGTAACTGATACTTTGACAACTGAAGAATATATCTTAGTTGAAGTTCAAAAAGCCTATAGAATGCAGGGTGTAGATATCTCTGACAAGCACGTCGAAGTCTTAACTCGGCAAATGCTACAAAAAGTTCGGGTTCTTGATCCAGGTGAAACTGATCTCTTGCCTGGTCAAGTAATGGATATCGGTGATTTTAAGGAGCAAAACAAGTCGGCTATAATTTCTGGTGGTATTCCGGCAACTGCTCAAAGTGTTATTTTGGGAATTACGAAGGCTGCCCTTGAAACTAATAGTTTCTTGTCAGCTGCGTCATTCCAGGAAACTACACGTGTTTTGACTGATGCTTCAATTAGAGGCAAGAATGATCCATTATTAGGATTAAAAGAGAATGTTATTATTGGTAAAATTATTCCGGCTGGTACTGGTCTTCCTGTTTACCGGAATATGGAACCTGAAGCTGATGTTAAGAAACCTAAGTCTGTTTACTCAATTGCTGATATTGAGAAAAAGATGAAGGAAGCTGACAAAGCTAAGGAACCACAAAAATAATTTAAAATAAATAGCGTTTCTACGTGAGTAGGGACGCTATTTTATTTGAATAAAAGTTGTATAGTAAGACCCAAAAATAGACAGGGTACAAAAGCGATTGGCTTTGATGCTAACCGCTTTTTTCCTTGATTTACGAAATAGCCAAGAGAAAAAATTGCTCCAAGTAAAAATACTGTATTTGCAAAGTGCGGACTGAAATAGAGAGCTAAAATTAGGTAAATAAGTAGATCACCACTGCCTAATTTTTGTCGGTAAACATAATATGTCAGTATTAAAAGGAGCGGTAAAAATTCAAGATCGTCAAGTAGCTGAAAATGCAAAAGATCAGGGCTCTTAGTCAGTGCAAGAATAATCGCTGGTAGTAGCATGATAAGATAAAATTCATGCTGTTCGTAATCACAAATTGCAGCAAGTAAGATACTAAAAATAATAATCGCAGTGAAAAGATCTTCAATGCTGCTGAAATTAAGTGAACTAAATGCAAGACCACCGATTATTTCGATGATCGGTAGTTTGGTTGGAATTAGGTTGTGGCAATAACGACATTTACCATGCAGCCAAAAATAAGAAATAATTGGTAACTCATCAAGTAGATTGAGTTCAGTATAGCAATTATTGCAGTGTGAGCGGCTAAAAATAAAATCACTTGTTTCCCAGCGATCACAGATAACGGCAGCATGGGATGCAAGACATGAGCCGATTAAAAAGTTAGTTAGTGTATAGATCCAATTCATTTTGTTACCTCATTAGCAAATACGTTAAAAAATTCATTTTGTTTTTTTATTATAGAAAAAGATTGCTTTCTGAAAAAAAGCGAGTACAATAGTCTTTGTATGTTTTGATGATAATTTAGGAGCTAAAAAAGAAACTCCTGGATGTGTGAACAGAATAAACAGTTTTTTTAGGAGGAAAAAGTTAATGCCAACTATTAACCAATTGGTAAGAAAAGGCCGTCACACTAAGACGACTAAATCAAAGTCACCAGCTTTAAGCTATGGCTACAACAGTATGAAGAAAGAATTAGTATTCAACCCAGCTCCACAAATGCGTGGGGTTGCAACTCGTGTTGGTACAATGACACCAAAGAAGCCAAACTCAGCTTTGCGTAAGTATGCTCGTGTTCGTCTTTCTAACTTAATTGAAGTTACTGCCTACATCCCAGGTGAAGGCCACAACTTGCAAGAGCACTCGGTTGTGTTAATCCGTGGTGGTCGTGTAAAGGACCTTCCTGGTGTACGTTACCATATTATTCGTGGTGCCCTTGATACTGCTGGTGTTGACGGCAGAAAACAAGGCCGTTCTAAGTACGGTGCTAAGAAAGATTAAGGAGGAGTTAAATAATGCCTAGAAAAGGACATATAACTAAAAGAGACGTTTTAGCAGATCCAGTTTATAACTCAAAGCTTGTTACTAAGTTAATCAATCACTTGATGGTTGACGGTAAGAGAGCTAAGGCATCTTCAATCCTTTATGATGCTTTCAACATCGTTAAAGATAAGACTGGCAAGGAACCACTTGATGTTTTTGAAGAAGCTATGAATAACATTATGCCAGTTTTGGAAGTTAGAGCTCGCCGGATTGGTGGTTCAAACTACCAAATCCCAGTTGAAGTTCGTCCAGAAAGAAGAACTACTTTGGGTTTAAGATGGCTTGTATCATACGCTCGTTTACGTAATGAACACACGATGGATGAACGTTTAGCTAACGAAATCATCGATGCTTCAAATAACACTGGTTCAGCAGTTAAGAAGCGTGAAGATGTTCACCGTATGGCTGAAGCTAACCGTGCATTTGCACACTACCGCTTCTAATTTGATCAATATATTTTTTAAGGAGATAAAAATTTATGGCTAATAAGCGTGAATTTCCATTAGAAAAGACACGTAATATTGGTATCATGGCCCACATTGATGCGGGTAAGACTACCACTACTGAACGTATCCTTTACTACACTGGTAAAATCCACAAGATTGGTGAAACCCATGAGGGTGACAGCCAGATGGACTGGATGGACGAAGAAAAGGAACGTGGTATTACCATTACTTCAGCCGCTACGACTGCACAATGGAAAGACTACCGGATTAACATCATTGATACACCAGGACACGTTGACTTCACAATCGAGGTTGAACGTTCACTTCGGGTTCTTGATGGTGCCGTAACTGTTCTTGATGCCCAAGCTGGTGTTGAACCACAAACTGAAAATGTTTGGCGTCAAGCTGAAACTTATGGTGTTCCTCGGATTGTTTTTGTTAACAAGATGGACAAGATCGGTGCAGACTTTGATAATTCTGTTAAGTCTTTGCACGAACGTTTGAATGCTAATGCTTTGGCTGTTCAAATGCCAATTGGTTCTGCCGAAACCTTTGAAGGTGTCATTGACTTAATCAACATGGTTGCTGATGTTTATGATGAAGATAAGCTTGGTTCTAAGTGGGATACTGTTCCAGTTCCTGACGAATACAAGGAAGAAGCTGAAAAGCGTCGTAGTGCATTAATCGAACAAGTTGCTGATGTTGATGATAACATTATGGAAAAATACCTTGATGGTAAGGAAATTTCCATTGATGAGTTAAAGGCAGCTATTCGTAAAGCAACTTTGAACTTGGAATTGTTCCCAGTATTTGCCGGTTCAGCATTCAAGAACAAGGGTGTCCAAATGATGCTTGATGGTGTTGTTGATTACTTGCCATCTCCAGTAGACGTTAAGCCATATATTGCTCATGATCCTAAGACTGGTGAAGAAGAAGAATTGGTAGCCGGTGACGATAAGCCATTTTCAGCTTTAGCCTTCAAGATTGCTACTGATCCATTTGTTGGTCGTTTGACTTATATCCGTGTTTACACTGGTTCTCTTGAATCAGGTTCATACGTATTAAACGCTTCTAAGAATAGTCGTGAACGTGTTGGTCGTTTATTGCAAATGCACGCTAACTCAAGAACAGAAATTCCAGAAGTTTTCTCAGGTGATATCGCTGGTGCCATTGGTTTGAAGAACACTACTACTGGTGACTCATTAACTGATCCAGATCATCCATTGATTTTGGAAAGTTTGGAAGTTCCAGATCCAGTTATTCAAGTTTCAATTGAACCTGAATCAAAGGCTGATCGTGATAAGCTTGATGTTGCTTTGCAAAAGCTGACTGAAGAAGATCCAACTTTCAGAGCTGAAACTAATGCTGAAACTGGTCAAACTTTAATTTCCGGAATGGGTGAATTGCACTTGCAAATCATGGTTGAACGGATGAAGCGTGAATTCCACGTAGAAGCTAAAATTGGTGAACCACAAGTTGCTTACCGTGAAACATTTACTAAGCCTGCTAAGGCTCAAGGTAAATTCGTTCGTCAATCTGGTGGTAAGGGTCAATACGGTGACGTTTGGATTGAATTTACACCAAATGACAGAGGTAAAGGCTACGAATTCGAAGATGCCATTGTCGGTGGTGTTGTTCCGCGTGAATTTATCCCTTCAGTAGATGCTGGACTTCAAGAATCAATGAAGAATGGTATTCTTGCAGGTTACCCATTAATTGACGTTAAGGCTAAGCTTTACGATGGTAGTTACCACGAAGTCGACTCATCAGAAGCTGCCTTCAAGGTTGCTGCTTCACTTGCTTTGAGAAATGCAGCTCCTAAGGCTGGTGCTGTAATTCTTGAACCAATTATGAAGGTTCAAGTAATTACTCCAGAAGAATACTTAGGTGATGTAATGGGCTCAATTACTGCTCGTCGTGGTACGATGGACAATATGCAAGACCGTTCAGGTGCTAAAGTATTGAATTCAATGGTTCCACTTGCTGAAATGTTTGGTTATGCAACTACTTTGCGTTCATCAACTCAAGGTCGTGGTACATTTACAATGGTATTTGATCACTACTCAGCAACTCCTAAGTCAATTCAAGAAGAAATTATTAAGAAGCGCGGCGGCAAGACCGAATAATTCTTATTAATTAAAAATATTGCTAAAGTTTCAAACTTTAATCGAGTCATTGGTATAGCCAATGACTCTTTTTTATTGGCAAATTTATTCTTAAAAATTATTTTGGGCAGTAAAAAACCAAAAAAATAAAATAAAAGTGCCTCAAATCCTTGATATTTCAACAAGGAGCAGGTATACTAGTCTTTGTGCATTTAGGACATACTATGTCTTAAAGCATGTATTTGTTGTAAAGCGTTGATGCAAAAGGTTGCGGCACACCAGGCTGCATTGCCACAGAGGTGTTACCGGTAATTTTTGCGGAGGCTAGTCATCTTTTAAAAGAAGACGTTAAGGAGGTAATTCAATGGCAAGTCAATCTATTCGTATTAGACTTAAGTCTTACGAACATGGTATTCTCGATGAATCAGCTGCTAAGATTGTAGCTACTGCTAAGAGAACTGGTGCTGAAATTTCAGGTCCAGTCCCACTACCAACGGAAAGGGTTTTATTCACTGTTCTACGTTCACCACACAAGAACAAGGATTCACGTGAACAATTTGAAATGCGTACGCACAAGCGTTTAATCGACATTTTAAATCCAACACCTAAGACTGTTGATTCTTTAATGAAGCTTGATCTTCCAAGCGGCGTTGACATCGAAATCAAATTATAATTTTTAAAAAGAAAGAGGTGTAATCATGACCAAAGGAATCTTAGGAAGAAAAGTCGGTATGACTCAAGTCTTCACTAAAGATGGTATCCTTGTGCCCGTAACTGTTGTTGAAGCAACTCCTAACGTTGTTATGCAAGTTAAGACTGTTGAATCAGACGGCTACGAAGCAGTTCAATTAGGATACCAAGATAAACGTGAAGTTTTGAGCAACAAACCAGAAAAAGGTCATGCTGCAAAAGCAAAGACTTCGCCTAAGCGCTTCATTCGTGAAATCCGCGGAGTTGAGCTTAAGGACTACGAAGTCGGCTCAGAAGTTACTGTGGACACATTTAAGGAAGGTGACGTTGTAGACGTTACTGGAATTACAAGAGGTCATGGATACCAAGGTAACATCAAGCGTTGGGGCCAATCACGTGGGCCAGAGACTCACGGTTCTAGATACCACAGAATCCCTGGTTCAATGGGTTCCATCATTAACCGTGTACCAAAGGGCAAGCGTTTGCCAGGTCACATGGGAATGAAGAAAGTTACCATTGAAAACTTAGTAATTGAAAAAGTTGTAGCAGATAAGAACGTTTTATTGATTAAAGGCAACGTTCCAGGTGCTAAGAACTCACTAATTACTGTTAAATCTGCTGTTAAGATTAATAAATAGGAAGGAGGACTAGAATGGCTAATTTAAAGGTTATCGATCAAAAAGGTAAAGATGCTGGTGAAGTTACTTTAAATGATGAAGTATTTGGTATTAAACCAAATGAAAGTGTTGTCTTTGACGCAATCATCAGACAAAGAGCTGGGAGACGTCAAGGTACTTCAAAAGTTAAGAATAGATCTGCTGTTCGCGGTGGTGGTAAGAAGCCATGGAAGCAAAAGGGTACTGGACGTGCTCGTCAAGGTTCCATCAGATCTCCACAATGGCGCGGCGGTGGTGTTGTCTTTGGACCAACTCCACGTTCATATGCATATTCAATGCCAAGAAAGCAACGTCGTTTGGCTATCAAGTCAGTTCTTTCCCAAAAATTGATTGATCAAGATTTAATTGTTTTAGACCAGTTGACAATGTCAGCTCCTAAGACTAAAGAATTTAAGTCATTGTTAGACAGTTTAAAGGTTGAAGGTAAAGTATTAGTTGTTTCAGACGACAAGAATGTACAACTTTCAGCTCGGAACTTGACTAATGTTAAGGTTATTCCAATTAACGGCGTAAATGTTGAAGATGTTGTCAATTATGGCAAATTAATCTTGACTAAGGATGCTGTAGAAAAGATTGAAAAGAATGTTGAGGGGGCTTCAAAGAAATGAGTGCACACGATATCATTTTAAGACCTGTCATTACTGAAAAGTCAACGAACTTAATGGATGATAAGAAGTACACTTTCAACGTGCTTTTAACTGCAACCAAGACTCAAGTTCGTAACGCTGTTGAAGAAATTTTTGATGTTAAAGTTAAGAAAGTTAATATCATGAACGTTCGTGGTCAAGATAAACGTGTTGGTCGTTACACTGGTAAGACTGCACGTACCCGTAAAGCAATTGTTACTTTAACTAACGATTCAAATGACATTAAAATTTTCAAAGACGAAAACAAAGAAGAGAATAAGTAATAGGAGGTCAGTCAATTGGCTATTAAGATTTATAAGCCAACCACAAATGGTCGCCGTAATATGACTTCTTCCGACTTTGCTGAGATTACGACGAGCAAGCCAGAACGTACCTTGCTTGAATCACAATCACATACAGCAGGTCGTAACTCATATGGTCATATTACAAGTAGACACCGTGGTGGTGGTCACAAGCAAAAGTACCGTATTATCGATTTTAAACGTAATAAAGATAATGCAAAAGCAGTTGTTAAATCTATCGAATACGATCCAAACAGAACTGCTAATATTGCACTTCTTCACTACACTGACGGTATTAAAGCTTACATTTTGGCACCTAAAGGCTTAAAAGTTGGCGATATTGTTGAATCTGGTGCTAATTCAGATATTAAACCAGGTAATGCTTTACCATTAAAGAACATTCCTACTGGTACTTCAATTCATAACATTGAATTGAAGCCAGGTAAGGGTGGACAGCTTGTAAGAAGTGCTGGTGCTAGTGCTCAAGTTTTGGGCTTCGATGGCAATTACGCCTTAGTTAGATTACAAAGTGGTGAAGTTCGTAAGATCTTGTCAGTTTGTCGTGCTACTGTTGGTGTTGTTGGTAATGAACAACATTCATTAATTCAATTAGGTAAAGCTGGCCGTAGTCGTTGGTTAGGCAGACGTCCACAATCTCGTGGTTCTGTAATGAACCCTAACGATCACCCACATGGTGGTGGTGAAGGTAAGGCTCCAGTTGGTCGTCCACAACCTATGACTCCTTGGGGTAAGAAGAGTCGCGGCGTTAAGACTAGAAATAGTAAGAAAGCTAGCGAGAAGTTAATTATTCGTCACCGTAAGGGTAGTAAGTAATAGAAGGAGGGTTAATTAATGAGCCGTAGTATTAAAAAAGGACCTTTTGCTGATGCATCATTGCTTAAGAAGGTCGAAGCTCAAGAAAACGCAGAAAAGAAGCAAGTTATTAAAACTTGGTCACGTCGTTCAACTATTTTCCCTTCCTTTGTTGGTTTGACTATAGCTGTTTACGATGGTAGAAAACATGTTCCAGTTTATATTACTGAAGACATGGTTGGCCATAAGTTAGGTGAATTTGTTCCAACGAGAACTTTCCGTGGACACAAGACATCTGATGATAAGGCTACTTCAAAAGCTTAAAGAAAGGAGAAACACTTAAATGGCAGAACAAATTAGTTCAGCTAGGGCTGAAGCAAGAACTGTTCGAATTGCTGCAAGAAAAGCTCGTTTAGTCGTTGACTTGATTCGCGGCAAAGACGTTGCTGAAGCATTGGCAATCTTAGAATTTACGCCTAGAGCTGCTTCCCCAATCGTTGAAAAAGTTTTACGTTCAGCTATTGCTAACGCAGAACACAACTATGATCTTGAAAGTGCCAATCTTTATGTATCAGAAGCATATGTAAATGAAGGTGCAACTTTGAAGAGATTCCGGCCACGTGCCAAGGGTATGGCTTCACCTATTAATAAGAGAACAAGCCATATAGTTGTAGTAGTTTCAGAAAAGAACGATTAAGGGAGGTATATTAATGGGTCAAAAGATTAACCCAAATGGTTTCCGTCTCGGCGTTATTCGCGATTGGGAATCTAAATGGTATGCTGACAGAGGATACAAAGAAACTTTAAATGAAGATCTGCGCATCAGAAAATTCATTTCTAAAAAGTTAAAAGATGCCTCTGTTTCTACTGTTGAAATTGAACGTGCAGCAAACAGAATCAACGTTTCAATTAATACTTCAAAACCAGGTATGGTAATTGGTAAAGGTGGTTCTGAAGTTGAAGCTTTAAGAAAAGAATTAAATGCTTTAACTAAGAAACAAGTCCACGTCAATATTGTTGAAATTAAAAAGCCAGATCTTGATGCTAAGTTAGTAGCTGATAGTATTGCTAGCCAGCTTGAAGCTCGTATTGCTTTTAGACGTGCAATTCGTCAAGCTACTCAAAGATCTATGCGTGCTGGTGCCAAAGGAATCAGAGTTCAAACTTCTGGTCGTTTGAATGGTGCTGACATGGCAAGAAGAGAATGGCATACTGAAGGTCGAGTTCCTTTACAAACTTTGAGAGCTGATATTGATTATGCTTGGGTAAATGCCTACACTACTTATGGTGAAATTGGTGTCCAAGTTTGGATCAATCGTGGTGAGGTCTTGCCTTCAAAGAGTAAGAATCCCGCAAAAACAGTGAAGGGAGGAAACAAATAATGCCTTTAGTACCAAAACGAGTAAAACACCGTCGTGAATTCCGTGGTAAGATGCGTGGTGCTGCTAAAGGTGGTAAGACTATTGCCTTTGGTGAATATGGCTTAGAAGCCCTCGAATCTCACTGGATTACTACTCAACAAATTGAAGCTGCTCGTGTTGCGATGACTCGTTACATGAAGCGTGGCGGTAAAGTTTGGATCAGAATTTTCCCACAAAAGTCATACACTGCTAAAGGTGTTGGTGTACGTATGGGTTCTGGTAAAGGTGCACCAGCCGGTTGGGTAGCTGTAGTAAAAAGAGAAAAGATTATGTTTGAAATTGGTGGCGTTGATGAAGCTACTGCTCGTGAAGCTTTACGACTTGCTTCAACTAAGTTACCAATCAAATGTAAGTTTGTGACTAAAAGTTCGGAAGTAGGTGGCAATTCTAATGAAGGCTAAGGATATCAGAACACTAACCACTGATCAAATGTTAGAAAAAGAAAAGCAATATAAAGAAGAACTCTTTAACTTGCGTTTCCAACAAGCAACGGGTCAATTAGAAAATACCGCTCGTCTAAGCAAAGTCCGCAAGAATATCGCTAGAATTAAAACAATTCTTAGTGAAGAAGCATTGAAGAAAGATTAGTGGAAGGGAGTTATTAACTTGAGCGAATCAATCGAAAGAAATCATCGTCACGTATATCAAGGTCGTGTAGTTTCTGATAAGAATGACAAAACTATCACTGTTGTAGTTGATACTTATAAGAATCACCCTGTTTATAAGAAGCGTATTAGATATTCTAAGAAATACTATGCACAAGACGAAAATAATGAAGCTAAAGTTGGCGATACTGTTCGTATCATGGAAACTCGTCCATTATCTCGTACAAAGCGCTTTCGTTTAGTTGAAATTGTTAAGAAATCTGTTTAATTTTGCGGATTTAGTGAGGGGAGGATTATACAGTGATTCAAAATGAATCCCGTTTGAGAGTTGCTGATAACTCTGGTGCCAGAGAGCTTTTAGTTATTAGAGTCTTAGGTGGATCAAAACGTAAGACCGGTAACATTGGTGATATCGTGGTAGCAACTGTTAAACAAGCAACACCAGGTGGCGTTGTCAAAAAAGGTGACGTTGTCAAAGCTGTCATTGTTAGAACAAAATCAGGCGCACGCCGTGAAGATGGTTCATACATTAAGTTTGATGAAAATGCTGGCGTAGTAATTAATGCAGATAAGAGTCCACGTGGTACTCGTATCTTTGGGCCTGTTGCACGTGAGCTACGTGAGCACGACTTTATGAAGATCGTCTCTCTTGCTCCTGAAGTCTTATAATTAAGTGAGGTGCACTGATGTTTGTTAAAACTGGCGACAAAGTAAAAGTTATTACCGGAAAAGATAAAGGCAAAGAAGGTGTAGTTCTTTCTGTTAACGTTAAGAAGAACCGTGTGGTTGTTAAGGGCGTTAATAAGATTAAGAAACACGAAAAGCCTTCACAAAGTAATGCTAATGGTGGTGTAGTTGAATCAGAAGGTTCAATTCACGCATCAAACGTTAAAGTTATTGCTAAAGCTGAAAGTAAAAAAGAAGAAACTAAGAAGTAGAAGGGAGGACACAAATGGCAAGTTATTTAGCTCAAGAATATAAAGAAAAAATTGTTCCTGCATTACAAGAGAAGTTTGATTATGACTCAGTTATGCAAGTACCAAAGATCGAAAAAATCGTTTTGAACATGGGTGTTGGTGACGCAGTTTCCAATGCTAAGAACTTAGATGAAGCAGTTGAAGAATTAACTTTGATTTCTGGTCAAAAGCCATTAGTTACTAAGGCTAAGAAGTCAATCGCTAACTTCCGTTTACGTGAAGGTATGTCTATCGGTGCTAAGGTTACTCTTAGAGGCAATAGAATGTATGATTTCTTATACAAGTTAGTCAATGTTTCACTTCCACGTGTTCGTGACTTCCGTGGTGTTTCAAGTCGTTCATTCGATGGTCGTGGTAACTATACCTTAGGTATTAAGGAACAATTAATTTTCCCAGAAATTGACTTTGATAAAGTTAATCGTACTAGAGGTTTAGATGTTGTTATCGTTACTACTGCCAATACTGATGAAGAAGCTCGTGAGCTTTTAGGTCAGTTTGGTATGCCGTTTGCAAAATAATGGAGGACATTAATGGCTAAAACATCACAAAAAATTAGAAATCATCGTCCTGCTAAATTTTCTTCACGCGAATATACTCGTTGTGAGAGATGTGGTCGTCCACATTCAGTTTATCGTAAATTTGGCTTATGCCGTATTTGCCTGAAGGATTTAGCTCACAAAGGTCAAATCCCAGGTCTTAAAAAGGCTAGTTGGTAATACGGTTAGGAGGATAGCATAAATGGTCATGACAGATCCGATCGCAGATTACTTGACTAGAATTAGAAATGCCAATATGGCAAAGCATAGTTCAGTTGAAATTCCTGCATCAAATATTAAAAAATCTATTTCAGAAATTTTGAAACGCGAAGGTTTCATCCGTGATTACGAAGTTACTGATGACAATAAACAAGGTGTGATCAAGATTTTCTTGAAATACGGTCCAAACGGAGAACGTGTCATTTCAGGCTTAAAGCGGATTTCTAAGCCAGGTCTTAGAAATTATGTTAGTGCTGAAAATTTACCTAAAGTTCTTAATGGTTTAGGTATTGCCGTCGTTTCTACTTCTGCTGGTGTAATTACCGATAAAGAAGCTAGACAAGAAAACGTTGGCGGCGAAGTTATTGCCTACGTTTGGTAATTCTGACAGAAAGGAGAACAATCAATGAGCCGTATAGGTTTAAAAACAATTGAAGTCCCAGACAGTGTCACTGTTACCAAGAAAGGTGACAATATTACTGTTAAAGGCCCAAAGGGTGAATTAACTAGATACTTCGATCCTAAAATTACTTTTAAGCAAGAGGATGGCAAAATTAATTTTTCACGTTCAAGTGAAAATGATAAAGCACTTCATGGTACTGAAAGAGCAAATTTAGCATCAATGGTTGAAGGTGTAGTTACTGGCTACAAGAAGTCTTTGAAGTTAATTGGTGTTGGTTACCGGGCTACTGCACAAGGTGACAAGTTAACTTTAAATGTTGGCTACTCTCATCCAGTAGTAATGACCGCACCTAAAGGTGTTTCTGTTAAAGCTACTTCAGCAACTGATATTGAAGTAGAAGGAATTTCAAAGCAAAATGTTGGACAATTTGCTGCTGAAATTCGCGATGTACGTCCACCAGAACCTTACAAGGGTAAAGGTATTCGTTATGTTGACGAATATGTACGTCGTAAGGAAGGTAAGACAGGTAAATAATAATTAATTTTTTTGAGGTGAAATTGTGATTTCAAAACCAGATAAGAACAAATTGCGCTTAAAGCGTCATAAACGTATTCGTAGCAAGATTTCTGGTACTGCTGAGCGCCCACGCTTAAGTGTTTTCCGTTCAAACAAGAACATCTACGCTCAATTAATTGATGATGTAGAGGGTGTAACGCTAGCAAGTGCCTCAACTTTAGATGATTCTGTTAAAGGTTCAACTAAGGTAGAACAAGCTCAGGCTGTTGGTAAGGCTATTGCTGAAGCAGCTAAAGCTAAGAACATTTCAAACATTGTGTTTGATAGAAGTGGTTATCTATACCACGGCCGTATTTCAGCTTTGGCAGATGCCGCTCGTGAAAACGGATTAGATTTCTAGGGAAGGAGAATAATACATGGCAAACCGCAACGATTCTCGTAATAATCGCAGAAATAAGGACGACATCGAAGATCAGTTAGTAGCAATTAATCGTGTCACCAAGGTTGTCAAGGGTGGTCAACGAATGAGATTTGCTGCCTTAGTAGTTGTTGGCGACAAAAAAGGTCGTGTAGGCTTTGGTACTGGTAAAGCTCAAGAAGTTCCAGAAGCAATCCGTAAGGCCGTTGAAGCTGGTAAAAAGAACATGATCAATGTTCCTAAGGTTGGAACTACCATTCCTCATGAAGTAATTGGTCATTATGGCTCAGGTAGCATTTTATTTAAGCCAGCTCCAGCTGGTTCAGGTATTGCTGCTGGTGGTGCTGTTCGTATCGTTATGGATATGGCTGGTATCGCTGATGTTACTTCTAAGTCACTTGGTTCAAATACGCCAATCAATGTTGTTCGCGCAGCGATCGATGGATTGAAGAAGCTTAGAACTAGTGAAGAAGTTGAAAAGCTTCGTCACGCAGATTTAGATTAGGGAGACTATAAATGACTGAATTAAAAGTTACTTTAATTAGAAGTGTTGCGCACCGTCTACCTAACCAAAAGAAAGTTGTTAAGGCTCTTGGCTTAGGTAGAATCAGCAGTTCAGTTGTTTTACCAGACAACGCTGCTACTCGTGGTGCATTAATGAAAATTGCCCACTTAATTTCTGTTGAAGAAGTTAATAAATAATTATTGAGGAGGTGCCGAATTAATGAAGCTTAATGAATTACATGCGGCTGTTGGCTCACGTTCAACCAGAAAACGTGTTGGACGTGGTACTTCAAGTGGTTATGGTAAGACTTCTGGCCGTGGTCAAAAGGGTCAATTGGCTCGTCAAGGTGGCCACACTCGTTTAGGTTTTGAAGGTGGTCAAATGCCATTATTCAGAACTATGCCTAAGCGTGGTTTTAAGAATGTCAATCGTAAAGAATACGCAATTATTAATTTAGATGACTTGAATAAGTTCGATGATAACAGTGAAGTAACTGTTGCAAGTCTTAAAGACATGGGCTTGATAAAGAAAGAATTATCAGGTGTTAAATTACTTGCTAAAGGTGAGTTGAAAGTTAAGTTAACTGTAAAGGTTAACAAAGTTTCTGCAGCTGCCAAGAAAGCAGTAGAAGCTGCTGGCGGATCTGTTGAGGTGATCTAATGTTTTCGACCTTGAAGAACGCCTTTAAGGATAAAGAAATAAGAAATAAAATTTATTTTACTCTTTTTATCCTGTTGTTGTATCGCATCGGAGCTAATATTACTGTTCCAGGTGTAAATGCAAAAGCGATTACTCAAGTTGCACAGACTGGTTTAGTTCCCATGCTTGATACTGTTTCTGGTGGTGGACTAGATAATTATTCAATTTTTTCACTTGGAGTTTCTCCCTATATTACAGCACAAATTGTTATTCAATTGTTGCAGATGGATATAGTTCCGGTTTTAGTAGAATGGGGAAAACAAGGTGAAGTGGGTCGGCGCAAGACAAATCAAGTTACTAGATGGTTGGCATTAGCTGTTGCTTTTGTACAAAGTATTGGTATTACACTTGGCTTTAATGCGTTAACACAAATGGGACTTGTTAAGTCACAAACGTGGCAGACTTATGTTGAAATTGCTGTTATTATGACAGCTGGAACAATGTTGCTTACCTGGCTTGGTGATGAAATCACTGATAAAGGTCTTGGCAATGGAGTTTCTGTGATTATTTTTGCTGGTATTATTGCTCGACTTCCACGCGGTCTATGGCAGATTTATAAGGAAGATATTATCAATAATAATGCGAGTGATCGTTTACAAGGTATCTTGTTCTTCATCGCGATTATCATTGCCATACTTATCGTAACGCAAATAGTTACATGGGTTGAACAAGCAGATCGTCGTATTCCAATTCAATATACAAAACGAGCAACTGTTAGTGGATCAGAGAGTTTTTTACCATTAAAAGTAAATGTTTCCGGTGTTATTCCAGTAATTTTTGCTAGTTCGTTTATTATCACGCCAGCGACCATTTTAATGGCCTTTCAAAAGTCTCAAGGCGACCAACAATGGTACAAGGTAATGACTAATATCTTTAGCATGCAAACTACGCCTGGAGTAATTATTTATACATTGCTGATTATTTTGTTTACATTTTTCTATGCTTTCGTTCAGGTTAATCCTGAGAAGTTGTCGAAGAATTTGCAAAAACAGGGTGCGTATATCCCAAGTGTTTGGCCTGGTAAAGATACACAAGATTATGTTTCTAAACTATTGATTAGATTGTCAACAGTTGGATCTGTATTTTTAGGCTTGGTTGCTTTATTGCCACAGCTTGCTACTAATTTTTGGGATTTACCAAGTTCAATTGGTTTAGGTGGAACGAGCCTGTTAATTGTTATTGGGGTAGTTCTTGAGTTATCTCGTCAAATTAATGGTTTATTAATGAAACGGGAATATGTTGGATTCATCAGATAGGAAATAGATAAATGATTAACTTAATTCTTTTGGGATTGCCTGGTGCTGGCAAAGGTACAGTATCTGAGCAAATTGTTGATAAATATCACCTAACTCATATTTCAACTGGGGATATGTTTAGGGAAGCAATGGCTAATGAGACCAAAGTTGGTCTTGAAGCTAAAAGTTATATCGATAAGGGTAACTTGGTACCAGATGAAGTTACTGCTAAATTGGTTGAAGAGCGGTTAGCTCAACCCGATATTCACGAAGGCTATATTTTAGATGGCTTTCCACGGACAACTGTGCAAGCAGAATTGCTAGATGGTATTACTGAGCGACTTAGTAAACCTTTAACAAGTGTAATTTCACTTGAAGTTAAGGAAGAAACGTTAGTTAACCGGTTGTCAGCACGCTTTATGTGTAAGAACTGTGGTGCAACTTACAATAAGATTACAAAAATGCCTAAAGAAAAGGATACATGTGATCGTTGTGGTTCCCATGAGTTTTATCAACGTGAGGATGACAAACCAGAAGTAGTTAAGAATCGTTTAGAAGTTAATGAAAAGATGAATACACCTTTGAAAGACTATTACGAAGAAAAGGGTTTGTTGACTGTAATTAATGGTGAACAAAGTCCAGAAAAAGTTTTTGAAGATGTAGATGAGGTATTGAGTAAAAAACAATAATTTGTTTATTTACTATTACGTGTTATAATTTCAAAGTATGACTGTTTAATTGCGGAGGAATTACTTTGGCAAAAGATGATGTCATTGAAGTAAAGGGTAAAGTAGTAGATACTTTACCTAATGCTATGTTTAAAGTTGAATTGGAAAATGGAGCTGTGATTTTAGCACATGTTTCTGGGAAAATTAGGATGCACTATATTCGAATTTTACCTGGTGACCGTGTTACGGTGGAACTTTCTCCTTACGATTTAACAAAAGGTAGAATTACGTATCGGTTTATAAAGTAATAACGGAGGTAGACATGAAGGTTAGACCATCTGTTAAACCAATGTGTGAACATTGTAAGATTATTAAAAGACATGGCCGTGTGATGGTTATTTGTTCTGCAAATCCTAAGCACAAGCAACGTCAAGGTTAAAAATAAAATAGGAGGTGCAATTTATGGCACGTATTGCTGGTGTTGACTTACCAAGAGATAAAAGAATAGTTGTTGCTTTAACATATATTTATGGTATTGGTGAACCAACAGCTCAAAAAATTTGTGCGGATGCTGGTGTTTCTGAAGACATACGTTCAAAAGATTTGACTCCAGATGATCAAGAAAAACTTCGCGCAGAAGTTGATAAATACCGTGTTGAAGGTGACTTGCGTAGACAAGTTAGCATGAATATCAAGCGGTTAATTGATATTGGTTCTTACCGTGGTATGCGTCACCGCCGTGGACTTCCAGTTCGTGGCCAAAATACCAAGAATAATGCCCGTACTCGTAAGGGTAGTAAGAAAAATAAATAATTTATAAGGAGGTTTATTGATGCCTAAAACAGCACGTAAGCGTCGTGTGAAGAAGCACGTTGAAAAAGGCGTTGCTCATATTCATTCTACGTTTAATAATACTTTAGTCATGATTACTGACGTTCAAGGTAATGCAGTTGCTTGGTCTTCAGCCGGTGCATTGGGCTTTAAGGGTAGTCGTAAGTCTACTCCATTTGCAGCTCAAATGGCAGCTGAAGCAGCAGCTAAGAGTGCAATGGACCAAGGAATGAAGCATGTAGAAGTTTCAGTTAAGGGACCTGGTTCTGGTCGTGAATCAGCAATCAGATCTTTACAAGCTACTGGTCTTGAAATTACAGCAATTCGTGATGTTACGCCAGTTCCCCACAATGGTTCTAGACCACCAAAACGTCGTCGTGTATAATTTTGTTCTTAATGAAGGACGTTGCGTTTTGAAAGGGGCCTAGTAATGATTGAATTTGAAAAACCAAATATTACCGTTGTTGACCAAGAGAAGTCTTACGGTAAATTTGTTATTGAACCACTTGAACGAGGCTTTGGTACTACTTTAGGTAACTCATTACGTAGAGTTTTACTTACATCTATTCCAGGTGCAGGACTTGTTTATGTTCAAATTGATGGTGTTTTGCACGAATTTTCAACAGTTCCTGGTGTTAGAGAAGACGTAGCTAAAATGATCCTTAATCTAAAGAAGCTTGAGTTAAAGTCTTTTTCAGATGAACAAAAGCTAATTGAATTAGATATTGAAGGACCAGCTACGGTAACTGCAGATGATTTAAAGGTTGATGCGGATATTCAAATTTTGAATCCTGATCAATATATCTGTACTATTGCCGATGGTGGTCACTTGCATATGCAAATTGCCGTTAAAAACGGTCGTGGATATGTTGCAGCAAGCGACAATAAGAGTGAGGATATGCCAATTGGTGTAATTCCAGTTGATTCTCTTTTCTCACCGATTAAAAAGGTTAATTACCAAGTTGAATCAACTCGTGTCGGTAAAAGAGACGACTTTGATAAACTCACTTTAGAGATTTGGACTGATGGTTCAATCAAACCTAATGACGCCCTTAGTTTTGCTGCTAAAATTTTGGTAGAACACTTTAAAGTGTTTGAAACTGCTGATGCAAGCACAAAATTCGATGATGTTATGGTTGAAAAAGAAGACGATACCGCAGAAAAGAAGCTTGAAATGACAATTGAAGAGCTCGATCTTTCTGTCCGTTCTTATAATTGTCTTAAACGAGCAGGGATTAATACTTTGCAAGAATTGACTGATAAGACAGAAGCAGATATGATGCGGGTACGTAACTTAGGACGTAAATCATTGGAAGAAGTTAAAAACAAATTAGCTGACTTGGGACTTTCACTTCGTCAGGAAGATTAATTAAAAATAAAAGGAGGTAAACTGATGGCATACCGTAAATTAGGTTGGGATAGCTCACAAAGAAAAGCAATGCTGCGTGAAATGACAACTCAATTGTTCATGAAAGAACGCATTGTTACTACTGAAACTCGTGCAAAAGAAATTCGCAAAACTGCTGAAAAGATGATTACTTTAGGTAAGCGTGGCGATTTAGCTGCTAGAAGAAAGGCTGCTGCTTTTGTACGTGATGAAGTTGCTGATATCCATGAAGAAAAAGATGCAGTTGTTGTTAAATCAGCATTGCAAAAGCTTTTTAGTGATATTGCACCTCGTTACCAAGACCGTAATGGTGGTTACACCCGAATTTTGAAGTTAGCCAAAGCTCGTAGAGGCGATGGTGCTCCAATGGTTATTCTTGAATTAGTTTAATTTAGAATAACAAAAACTTAATAGCTATTAAGAATTATCCATGAAAGTGAGAATAAGCGCCAAGATGATGACGAAAGTTTAGTCTAGCTTAGATAATGTGAATTATCCCTCTTCATGGGTGATTTTTTTTGCCTTTTTTTTGGTATAATCAAGACAAGTGGTTTAGGGTGATAGATAGATGGTAAAAGATAGTATTATAAAAATTAGAAATATAACCTTTACATATCCTGATACAAAAATTCCGGCAATTGACAAGATTAGTTTGGATATTCAGCGAGGTTCTTGGACATCAATCATTGGTCACAATGGCAGCGGCAAATCGACAATTATTAGATTGATTAATGGATTATTAGTTCCCGATGACAGTACTAATTCTGAAATTGAAGTTGATGGCGTTGTTCTCAATGATGAAACGGTTTGGAAGATTAGAAATAAAATTGGTGTTGTTTTTCAAAATCCGGATAATCAATTTGTAGGGGCAACTGTTGCAGATGATGTTGCATTTGGCTTGGAAAATAGAGGCGTTCCGCGCTCAGAAATGCTTAAAATAGTTCCTGAAGCGATAAAAGCAGTAGGAATGGCTGACTACACTAATTCGGAACCTGCTAGTCTCTCAGGGGGGCAGAAGCAGCGTGTAGCAATTGCTGGTATTTTAGCCATTAGACCGAAAATTATTGTCTTAGATGAGGCAACTTCAATGCTTGATCCGGAAGGGCGAAACCAAATCTTACAAATTGTTCGGCAAATGAAAGAAAAGTATGATTTGACTGTTATTTCGATTACGCATGATATTGATGAAGCTGATTTAGCTGATCAAGTAGTTGTAATGAATGATGGTAAGCTGATTGAGCAAGGCAGTGCTGAAAAAGTCTTTAGCAAAGTTCAATTACTTAAAAGTTTGGGGTTAGATGTACCCTTTTTTGAACAAGTAAAAGATAGATTGGTTAAAGACGGTGTTGATATTCCACAGGCAGTTAGTTCAGAAAAAGAGTTGATTAAGTTTTTATGTCAATTGAATTCAAGCAAGTAAGCTATACGTATGCGCCAGATTCGCCACTTGAAAAAAAGGGGTTAGATGATGTCAGTTTTAAACTGCAGGATGGCTCATTTGTTGCTATTATTGGTCATACTGGTAGTGGCAAGTCGACGTTAATGCAACATTTTAATGCTCTTTTAAAGCCGACAAGTGGGCAAATCAAAATTGCTGATACGGTGATTACGCCAGAAACAACTAATAAGGGATTAAAGCCTTTGCGCCGCCATGTTAGTCTAGTTTTTCAATTTCCTGAAGCACAATTATTTGAAAATACGGTAATTGATGATATTGCTTTTGGTCCCCGCAATTTTGGTTATAGTCCAGAAGAAGCTAAGAAGGTAGCACAAAAGTGGCTAAAAAAAGTTGGCTTGCCAGCAGAATTAGGTACAAAGTCACCATTTGATTTATCTGGTGGTCAAATGCGGCGTGTGGCGATTGCCGGCGTGTTAGCATATGAGCCAGATATTTTATGTCTGGATGAACCTGCTGCTGGTCTTGACCCGCGTGCACGCAAACAAATGATGGCATTGTTTGCGGAATATCAAAAGGCTGGGCATACTGTTATTTTAGTTACACACAATATGAATGATGTTGCAAATTATGCTGATGATGTATTAGTCATGGAAAAAGGCAGGTTGATTAAGCATGCTAGTCCTAGAGAAATATTTAAAAAACGTGAGTGGGTAAAAGAGCACCATCTAGATGAACCACAATCGTCGTTATTTGCTGCTAAACTAACGAATTTTGCCTTTTTTGAGCCACCGCTTACTCGAGATGAATTAGTTAGAGGTATTGAGCAAAATTTAAGGGATGGTAATGCATGAGCAAAATCTTAATTGGCCGCTATGTTCCTGGAAATTCACTTGTTTATAAAATGGATCCGCGTGGGAAATTACTTGCAACTATTTTATTTATTTTGGTTATTTTTATAGCCAATAATCCGATAACATATTTCTTGCTAATTGTTTTTAGTTTAATTGCCGTAGCTGCAACTAAGTTAAAATTGAAAATATTTTGGGATGGGATTAGACCCTTAATTTGGTTAATCTTTTTTACATCGCTTTTGCAATTATTTTTTACAGTTGGTGGAACTGTGTATTGGCAATGGACTATTTTTTCAATTTCTAGTTATGGAATTGAAAACGCAATTTATATTTTTATTCGCTTTACTGTCATTATTTTAATTTCAACTGTTATGACAGTAACAACAATGCCACTTGAAATTGCTGATGCGATGGAATGGCTATTAACACCACTAAAACTATTAAGAGTTCCAGTTGATAAAATTGCTTTGGTGATGTCTATTGCTTTACGCTTTGTTCCAACACTTTTTGATGAAACTTTTAAAATTATGAATGCTCAGCGTTCACGAGGAGCGGACTTTAATCATGGCGGTTTAATTACCAGAGCTAAAGCAATAACCCCATTATTAATTCCGTTATTTATTAGTTCGCTTGAAACGGCTGTTGATTTGTCAACAGCAATGGAATCACGTGGGTACCAGGGTGATAAGGGTAGGACTCGCTACCGAATCTTAAGTTGGTCGAAGTATGATTGGTTAAATTTGGGTTATTTTGTTATTTTAACCGGATTGTTGTTGATTTTTAGGACACATTAATGATTACAAGATATAAAATGACGCTTGCATATGATGGGCATTTGTTTCATGGCTTTCAGTCACAGCCACATCAAAGAACAGTTCAGGGAACTATTGAGGCGGCGTTAAATAAAATGACTAAGGGCAAAAAGGTTGTGGTTGAAGGATCAGGAAGAACGGATGCTGGCGTACATGCAATTGGTCAGGTAATTCATTTTGATTACCCAGGAAATAAGATTCCACCAGAACGCATGATCTGTGCACTTAATTCAATTATGCCACTAGATATAGTCTTTAAAGAATGCGCAATTGTCGATGAGCAATTTCACGTTCGTTATAGTGCTAAGGGAAAATGGTATCGTTATCGTGTAAGTTTAGATCGTTTTGTTGATCCTTTTAAACGTTTTTATACGGGGCATTATCCTTACCCGGTTGATGAAGTAAAGATGCAAACTGCTGCTCGAGATTTAATTGGTACCCATGATTTTACTAGTTTTGCTGCTAGTGGTGGTCAAATTAAAAATAAAGTGCGAACAATGTACTATGTCAATGTTCAAAAAAACGAAAAAGCAAATGAAATTGTTTTTGATTTTATTTGTTCAGGTTTTTTATATAATATGGTGCGAATTTTAGTTGCGATGCTGCTTGAAATTGGTAATGGCAAACGACCACTTAATGATATTCCCCGGGTAATAAAGGCAAAAGATCGCGAGCAGGTTAGAGAAACTGCTCAGGCAAGTGGATTGTTTCTTTATCATGTTTTTTATGAAGATTTGCCTAAAAAATATCGGCAAGATATTGATTAATATTGACATTTGTTTAAAAAGGACGTATCCTAATACAGTATGTTTGTCCATGATAGGCCCCGGAAACTTATTGTTTTCAAACAACGTATAAACGGAGGAATTTACATTGCGTACTACACAATTAGCAAAACCTAATGAAATTGAACGTAAGTGGTATGTTATTGACGCAACAGATGTATCTTTGGGTCGTCTGTCTACTGCAGTAGCCACTATTTTAAGAGGTAAGAATAAGCCTCAATATACACCAAATGTTGATACTGGTGATAATGTGATCATTATCAATGCTGCTCAACTTAAGTTGACTGGTAAAAAGGCTACTGATAAGATTTATTACCACCACTCTGGTTGGCGTGGCGGCATCAAGGCAGTTCCTGCTGGTGAATTACTGGCTAAAAACCCAGTTAGATTAGTTGAATTGTCAGTTAAAGGTATGCTTCCAAAGAATACTCTTGGTCACCAAGAATTCATGAAGATGCATGTTTATGCTGGTGCTGATCATAAGCACGAAGCACAAAAGCCTGAAAAATTAGACATTAATAAATTAATCTAGGAGGTTAAATAATGGCACAACAAGTTGCATATGCAGGTACTGGTCGTCGTAAGGACGCAGTTGCGCGTGTACGTTTAGTACCAGGCAGTGGTAAGATTACTGTTAACAACAAAGATGTTGATCAATACATTCCATTCCCTAACTTAGTTAAGGATTTAAAGCAACCATTGACTTTGACTGAAACTGATGGTCAATATGATGTTAAAGTTAACGTTAATGGCGGTGGCTTTTCTGGTCAAGCTGGTGCAATCCGTTTAGGTGTTGCACGTGCTCTTCTTGAAGTTGACCCAGATTTCCGTGGTCCTTTGAAGAAGGCTGGATTCTTAACTCGTGATCCAAGAATGGTTGAAAGAAAGAAGCCAGGTTTGAAGAAAGCCCGTAAAGCTTCACAATTCTCAAAACGTTAATTTTTTGGATTTACGTTTATCAAAAAAGATATCCCAATGGGGATATCTTTTTTTGTTTTAGAGTTAAAAGCTAATGTTACACTTACTATATCTTGAGTTAAAATTAATGGTAGTTATGACTAGATAAAATTTAAGTTTGTGAAAGAGGAAGATTATGAAGCAGATAGTTACTGGGATTTTAGCTAATGTTGACGCTGGTAAAACAACGTTAGCTGAAGCCTTGCTTTATCAGTCAGGTGAATTGCGGCATTTAGGGCGAGTAGATAATGGCGATGCCTTTTTAGATTCTGATCAACTTGAAAAGAAACGTGGAATCACTATTTTTGCTCACCAAGCCAACCTACATTATCAGGATTTAGAATTGACGTTGCTTGATACGCCCGGGCATATTGATTTTGTTTCGCAAACTGAGAGTGTATTACGTGTCTTGGATTATGCTATTTTGGTAATTTCAGCTACTGCTGGTGTCCAAAGTCATACAAGGAAACTATGGCACTTATTAAAAGAATATCAAGTGCCAACTTTTATTTTTGTTAATAAGATGGATGCCAGTCATACGCACCCACAAACTATTATTGAGCAACTGAAAAAAGAACTATCTCCTGCTTGTCTTGAATTATCATTAACTGCTGGTCAATTATCAAGTACACTTCAAGAACAAATTGCTGTTCAAGATGATCAAGTTTTAGGCGATTATTTAAGGCAGGGAAAGTTGAACAATGAAACGGTGCGTAAGATGATTCAGCGTCGGCAAATTTTCCCTTGCTTTTTTGGTGCCGCCCTTAAGTTAACCGGAATTAAAGAATTTTTAGCTGGAATCGAATACTGGTCAAAAACTAGAGCAGCTGCAACTTCTGACTTTGGTGCTCGCATTTTTAAAATTTCTCATAATGTAAAAAATGAACGTTTAACATGGCTCAGGGTAATGAGTGGTAGTTTACAGCCTAAGCAGCAGCTTCTTGAGGGACAAAAAGTTAATCAATTGCGCATTTATCAAGGTAAAAAATATCAGGTAACGCAGAAAGTCACTGCCGGCATGGTTTGCGTGATTCCAAATTTAACCGCTACATATCAAGGACAGGGTTTGGGAATAGAAGCAGATGGTCAAAATTTGCATACTCAACCAGTTTTAACTTATGTAGCTAATATTGGTAAATATGATCCGCATGTTTGTTTAAAAGCACTAAAGGAATTGGAAGATGAAGATCCACAGCTTCATGTGGTTTGGAATACAGAAAGTCATGAAATTAGCGTTCGAATTATGGGTGAAGTACAGTTAGAAGTATTGCAGCAATTATTGCAAGAACGTTATCAGCTGAATATCAAATTTGGTACTGGTAAAATTTTATATAAGGAAACGGTAACGGATTCAGTTGAAGGTGCAGGGCACTTTGAACCCTTACGACATTATGCAGAAACTCATGTGATCTTGGAACCTGCTCCAGCAGGTAGTGGCTTAATTATTACAGATGAATGTCCTAGTGAAGTTTTGGCACCTAATTGGCAGAAGCAGGTCATGTTTGATTTGCACAGTAAAGAGCATCTAGGGGTATTAATTGGCGCTCCAATTACAGATATGAAGATTAGGTTTGTCAGTGGCCATTACAATTATAAGCACACTCAAGGTGGTGATTTTCGAAAAGCAACTTGGCGAGCCGTACGTCAAGGCTTGATGCTTCTTCGGGCCAAAGGAAAGTGTCAGTTGCTTGAACCCTGGTATCATTTTCGCTTAGAAATACCAACGCAGCAGGTTGGTCGTGCAATTAGTGATATTCAGCAAATGAAGGGGACTTTTGGTGAACCCGAAGTTGGTGCTAATTCAAATTTGCAGATTTTACAAGGATCAGCTCCAGTCAAGCAAATGCAAGGTTATGTTAAAACTGTCCGCAATTATACGCATGGTCAAGGTAGTGTGGAGTGTACGTTTGACTGTTATCATCCTTGTCAAAATGCAGCAGAGATTATTAAGAGAGCGGCATATTCACCAACCCATGATTTGGCTAATACTCCAGATTCTGTTTTTGTACCTAATGAAATCGCAACGCACGTTCCGTGGAATGAAGTATCAGCATGGGCACATGTGCCATACCAAAATGAATATAAAAATGGCGGTTATCATGCATAAAAATATCCTGCTGACTAACTGCAAAATGAAAGATTTGTTGATTATTTATCAACAGATCTTTTTTATTAATTAATAGTTGTTATGCTGCAAAATAATTTTTAATTGGGTTAAAAATAATTGTGCTGCATGTGAAAGTAGTCTTTCTTTAGACCAAATTAAATTGGCATGAATATTTATCTTTGGATCAAGGGGAATGAAAATCAGGTTAGTCTGAGCCGTATTAACAATGCCATCGAGGCAAAGTACATGCCCAACGCCATGCTTGGCAAGAATAGCGGCATTATTAAGCAGATTATAGTTAGCAACAACTTGAAATTTTAAGTTGCTTTGTCCTAACCAATTAGTTAAAAGTGTTTGACTATTAGGTCGTCCGGGCATGATTACCGGTTTATTAATTAAGTCAGCAACTTTAATTTGACTTTTAGTAGCTAGACTAGAATGGCGATCTGTCAACACGCCCCACCTTGTAATTCCGGGCAATGTTAAAAAATTATACTTAGTTTTGTCGAAAGGTTCTAAGACAAAACCAAAGTCGAATACACCGTTTTGCATTTTGTGGTGAACTTCATTAGCTGCACAGCTGTGTAAAGTAATACTAATTTTAGGTGCAATTCGGTTTAGCTGCTTAATTACATCAGCAATCGTGCCAAGCATGGGTGCTTCTGAACAGCCAATAAAAATACTGCCGGTAACTTCATTGTTTTTACCAATATTAGCAATCGTCTTATTAGTTAAGGTTAAAATTTGGCTAGCTTGATTCGCTAAATATTCACCATCGGCAGTTAATTTAATTGTTTTGTTGCCACGTTCAAATAGATGAGTACCCAATTCTGTTTCAAGTTCATGAATTTGGCGGGAAATAGTTGGTTGCGAAACGTGTAATTTAGCAGCTGCCCGTGAAATATTTTGTTCATTAATGATGGCTAAAAAATAGCGTAAAACTCTAAGTTTCATTATTATCCCTTTTATTTTTAAAATTTTATGCTTATGCTTATTTGTTATAGTAACACATACTGAATAAGTATTAGACATATATTTATAGTAGCTCTTATAATAATGATAGCAAGAGAGCGAATTTATAGAGGAAACAGTATGGAATACGTAAATTTAGGCAAAACAGATATTAAAATTTCTAAACTATGTGTTGGTGGAATGAGTTTTGGTAAAGCCGGCACAATGCATGACTGGACCTTGGGTGAACAAGAAACAGAAAAAATTGTTGCTCATGCATTAGCTCTAGGTATTAATTTTTTGATACAGCTAATAGCTACTCAAAGGGAACGGGTGAAGAATATTTAGGTAAAGCATTAAAAAAACAGACAACAAGGGACAAAGTTGTAATTGCTTCTAAGGTCTATTTCAATCAAGGGCGTTTGTCACATGAAGCCATTAATCGAGAAATTGGTGGCACATTAGAGCGGTTAGGAACAGATTATCTTGATCTGTATTTAATTCACCGTTTTGATTATAATACGCCGATTGAGGAGACAATGTCTGCATTAAATGATTTAGTTAAGGCTGGAAAAGTACGGGCAATTGGTACTTCTGCAATGTACGGCTATCAATTTTACAATATGCAGCTGGTGGCTCGTGATCATGGTTGGACTCAATTTTCAGCAATGGAAGATCATTATAATTTACTTTATCGTGAAGATGAGCATGAATTAATACCTATTTGTAAGCAAATGGGGGTGACGTTAATGCCATATAGTCCATTAGCTGCTGGCCGCTTAGCTCGCCCTGGTTGGGATGCAAATACTTTACGCAGTAAGACTGATCGTGTGGCTCGTGGTAAATATGACCATACGAAAAAATATGATTTACAAATTACTAAGCGCGTTAATGAGTTGGCACAAAAATATGATGTTAAAATGTCGCAGATTGCGCTTGCTTGGTTATGGGCTAAAGGCGTGGCAGCACCAATAATTGGTGCCACTAAAGCCAGTCATTTTGATGATGCAGCGAATGCCCTGGCAGTTAAGTTAACCACAGAAGATATTGCTTACTTAGAAGAACCATATATTCCACACAAAATTGTTGGTGCGATTAATCAAAATCCACCAGAGGGTAAAGTTTTATTAGATGAGGAGCCAAAATGAAAGAATTATATTTAATGCGCCATGGTCAAACGTTGTTTAATCAATTGCACCGAATTCAGGGAGCAAGTGATTCACCATTAACAAAGCAGGGAATTGCCGATGCTCAAGCAGTAGGAGATTATTTTAAGCAAAATAAAATAATCTTTGATCATGCATATTCGTCAACGCAGGAACGGGCGTGTGATACGCTAGAGAAAATTACGTCGCAGCCGTATCAAAGAGTTAAAGGCCTGAAAGAATGGAATTTTGGAGTCTTTGAAGGTCAGAGTGAGCAATTAAATCCACACGATGATAGCAGTCGACATTCTTATGGTGACTTTTTCCTACAATTTGGCGGTGAATCTGACTTGCAAGTGCAAGAACGGATGAATCAAACGTTAACTGCGATTATGGAACAGCCCAATCATCAACGAGTTTTGGCAGTTAGTCATGGTGGTGCCTGCTTTATGTTTTTACAAAAATGGTTATCATACGCAGAAATTAAAGAACGAGTTAATAATTTTCATAATTGTTGTATTTTGAAATTTACTTATGAACATGGCAAATTTACGTTTGTTGAATCAATTAATGTGAATGAGCAATAATATATGAACAACTACTAAAGCAAAATTTTGTACTTGGTGCGTCATGGTCAGACAAGATTTAACAAAATTAGGAATTAGTTAGGTGAGCAAGATATATGATTATTTTATGCAATAGATAATAAAATCATTGCTTCACTAATTTAAAAATACGTCTATTGAAGCGAATTTGCTTTAATAGGCGTATTTTTTAGAATGATAAAATGGCGACTTCGTTATAAACTAGCTTGAATATTGTCAGCTAAGTAATTATAAAGCATGCCCTCTTTAAGTGCTGCAGTATCGATACCTACTGCTTCTGCAATGGCATAAGCAAAGGCCCAAGCAGTTGCAGGTCCGCGACTGGTAAGTACTTTATGTTGCTTGTCAGTTACCGTAATTTGCTCTTTAAAGTGACCAGTTGGAGCATCTTTTTTAGTTTGTTGGTCAAAACCGGGGTAGCAGGTGTAATTGGCATCATTTAAAATACCATAACGAGCCAAAGCAATTGGTGCAGCGCACATTGCTGCATCCCATTGACCGTTTTTGTGCCGTTTAACCATTAATGAACGCAATTTAGCGTTGTCACGCAAGTTTTCAGCGCCAATTTTACCACCAGGGAAGGCAACCAAATCATAATCAAGTAAACTATCGTCAACTACCTTATCACATGTTAGTTTGATGTGGTGGTCACCACTTACCTCAATCTGAGTTAAGCCGACCATATCGGCCGTCACGTTTAAGCGTCGCAAAACATCAATAATGCTTAAACCTTCAACTTCTTCGCATCCGTCAGCGAAGACTACTGCAACTTTTGTCATAATTAACCTCACAATCTTTTTTCTTTATTATATACTAGCTCAGTTTAAGGTAAAATAATAAATCACTAAGTTGGTTAAGATGTAGTGTTGGGTGTGGAGTAATCGGAATTTTTACTTTTTTAGGTGCCAGCCAGAGTGACTGTAAATTGGCATTTTCGGCAGCTTGGATTTCTTCGACTAAGCTGGTACCGATGACGAGGCTGGTAGCTGGATTAAGTTCGGGACGTTCATGAAAAATTGGCATAAAGACATTTTTGCTGGGAAAAGCTGCAGTTAAGTCTTCTTTAAAGTAAATGGTTGAAAAATAATTCAGCAGTTCACTTTCAGCAGTCCGCGTTGTTAGAACACTTTTGGCTTCTTTGGCTACTAAGATTAAATTAAGCTTATTTTGAATTTGATCTAAAACTGGAATCGCGTCTTTAATTAGTTGTTTTTGTTGGGCCATTTTTTGCGTAAAAATAATGTGAGCTTCTGCTAGTTCTGCGGCACAGAAAGTCTGTAAAATTAAATCAATGCGTTCATCCTGCTTCAAAAATTTAACTTGTGCTTGTAAGTTGGTGTATTTGATTCGTTCAGCCGGACCAAACTCACGGTCTAGTGCAAGTAGTGTTTGTCTTAGGGCATTTCTTTCTGCTACTTTTTCGTTCAGTAAACTGCCTTCAGGAATAAAAATTAGGGTTTCAAACTTTGTCACTGTTAATTTACCTTCTTTAATTTGTTACTACTTGCATTATAATAGATAATAGTGCAAAAAAGGGGTTAAATTTATGACGGGAATTTGGAAGCTGATTTTTATTTTTATTGGTGGTATTGCAGGAGGCCTACTGTCCTCGGTTGCTTCAATGGCTTCGCTTGCGTCTTATCCAGTTTTACTAGCGGTTGGTATTCCGCCAGTTTATGCTAATGTAACTAATGATGCTGCGTTAATTTGGACAGGAATCGGCTCGACAATTTCTTCAACTAAGGAATTAAAAGGTCATTGGAAGCAGGTAGGTTTTTATGCGATTTTTACCGTTGTGGGTTCGTTGTTCGGGTGCTTTTTACTGTTATCATTCCCGTCGCGTGTCTTTGAAAAATTAGTGCCATTTTTTATTGCTGGTTCAGGAATTATGGTGATTATTTCTGGCAAACATCATAACTTGGAGCCACACAAAACGCCATTATGGCAAGAACTTTTTTATATTGCTGCACTGCTAGTAATGGGTATCTATACTGGCTACTTTGGTGCTGCTGGTGGAGTAATTGTCTTGGTATTATTAACATATATTACAGATGAAAAATTTATTGTGGTGAATGCCATTAAAAACGTAATTTGTGGTTTGGCTAATTTTGTAGCTTTAATTGTCTTTGCCTTTACTTCACATATTTATTGGTTACAGTCAATTCCACTTGCTATCGGTATGTTTATCGGCGGTTATTTGGGAATGGATATTTTACGTAAGGTTCCAGCTAAGGCTGTACGTGTTTTTATTGCTGCATTAGCATTTATTCAAGCAGGATATTTCTTTTATAAGGCATATATGTTATAGTATAAAACAATTTATCTTAAGAAAGGAGCATGCAATTTGAGTACAGAAGTTTATTTGGTTCGTCACGGTGAGACGATGTTTAACCAGCTGAATAAGGTTCAGGGCTGGTGCGACTCGCCGCTAACTATTAAGGGAATCAATGATTTAAAAAGAACAGCACAAGCTCTAAGACAGGTGCACTTTGATAATATGTATTCCTCTGATTTAAAGCGAGCAATTGATACTGTCCACTTGATGAAGGACGCTAATCAAGTGTCAGAAATTGGTAAAATTAAAAAGTTGCCAGAGTTTCGGGAAGTCTTTTTTGGTTCTTTTGAAGGTGATGATGTTGAAGATACTTGGGAACAGGTTGCTCTAGCAGCTGGTATCGGTCATGAAAACAATGTCAGTAAAATTATCAACCAAGTTGGAATTTATGAGTTTCGGGAAGCGACTAAGAAGGCCGATCCACGCCATTTAGCTGAAAATAAGGATGAATTAGACGCACGGATGGTGCGTGCGGTTAAAGTTTTAGCCACGTTGACTAAACATGAAAACCGTGTTCTTCTAGTGTCACATGGTGATTTTATTAAGACACTAGGAATTAAATATTGGAATCAAAGCGATGGCTTGCACGATATCATTTTTCCAGATAACGGTAGTGTTACTCGTGGTATTCTTCATGATAACGGAAAGTTTGAAATTGTTGATTATAATGTTAGTGCAGAAAAGATGTAGGTCTTACTGGGAGCAGTAAGACTTTTTTGTTACACTAAGTAGCGAGAGGAAAGCAGAAAATGAAAGATCGCACGACTAAGCGTTATTTTTATGTGACGCTATTAAATATTGGTATTACAATCGCTGAATTCGTTGGTGGCTTTGTATCTGGGTCGCTGGCATTGTTATCAGATGCTGTGCATAATTTGAGTGATGTGGGGGCAATTATTATTTCGTTTGTAGCTCACTTAATCAGTCAACGCAGCCGCAATCGGTATAAAACTTTTGGTTATGAGCGTGCAGAAACATTAGCGGCTTTTGCTAATGGCTTGATTTTAATTTTGATTAGTTTGGCATTATTTGTTGAAGCAATTGAGCGTTTTTGGCAGCCTAGTCAAGTTAAAGGTGGAATTATGTTGGTTGTAGCTGTTATCGGTCTAGCAGCTAACTTTATTTCGATGTTGGCGATGCAGAGGGATGCCCATAATAATTTAAATGTACGGTCAACTTTTATACATATGCTTAGCGATGCTTTATCAAGCATTGCAGTTGTGATTGGGGCAGTGCTAATTTATTTTTGGCAGATAACTTGGGTAGATCCGTTGATGACGATACTTGTTTCTGTCTTTGTTTTGCGTGAAGCATACCAAATCACGAAAAAAGCAGCTAATATTTTAATGGAATCTAATCCAGATATTGATTTGGATCAAGTTAATCAAATTGTCCTGTCTTTTCCAGCTATCAAAAATATTCATCATGTTCATTTATGGCGTTATAGTGACGACTATATTATGCTTGATGCTCATGTCAATGTTGATGCGCGACTTACTGCCGGAGAGTTTGAACAATTAACACAGCAGATTGGTCAAAAATTGCAGCAATTAGGGATAAATCATATTAATTTTCAAGCTGAATGTGAACGCGGCAAAAATGATGATATGATTGTACCGGGACATGATCATGAAAATTAGAGGAATTTAAGATGAGAGTTAGTATTTTTACGGCAATTATTGTTTTAATTGTTGGTTTGTATGATTTGGCATATGCCTTTAATCGCCGGCAGCAAGCACATCATGGTGGAATTAAAGCCTTTATGATTCTAGGAGTTATTTTTACAATTGGAGGGCTGGTTTTGTTAATTATGCATTGGATGCGATAAGAATGGTCAAGCTAGTATTAGTTAGACACGGTGAAAGTACAGCTAACTCAGCAAATGTTTATACGGGATGGAATGATGTCCCGCTAACAGAAAAAGGCCAGCAGCAGGCACGTCATGCTGGTGAATTGATTAAGTGCATCTCAGATTTTTATCCCACACATATTCATACATCAGTTCTGTCAAGAGCAATTGTCACAGCTAATATTATCGCTGATGTAGGCCATTTTTTAGCGGTTCCGATTACCAAAACTTGGCGGCTAAATGAGCGTCATTATGGTAAACTGCGGGGAATTAATAAGGATTTGTCCCGACAAATTTTTGGTAAAGAGCAGGTTCTTGAATGGCGGCGAGGTTTTTATTCGGTGCCACCAGAGGGAAAGCCGGTTAATGATCGACGATATGCTAGTTTTGATTTACACTGCTTGCCGCTTGCTGAAAGCCTGTTTCAGACGCAGCAGCGACTACTCCCTTATTATCATAATGAAGTTGCTAGTAGGCTGATTAAGGGCGAAGATCAACTAATCGTTGCTCATGGTTCAAGCTTGCGGGCTTTAATTAAAAAGCTAGAACAAATTAATAATCATGATATTGTAAAATTAGAGGTTCCCAATGCAGAACCGATTATTTATACGTTTGATCAACAGCTACGGATTAGTAATAAAAAAATTTTGCGTTAATTTTTAGAATTGCTTTTAGTTCGGACTAAGGAATTTACCAGATGTATGTTAAAATTTATTACGATACTATTTAAATTTTACATTATTAGTTTGGAGTAAAAGGTATGCGTAAAATATTTTTGTTACGAGGCGCACCCGGCTCCGGTAAATCTTCATTTATTGCTCGTCATCACTTACAACCATACACGATTAGTCGTGATCAGATTAGATTATTATTGGCGAACTTAACCTATTATTATGAAGAAGAAACCGATTATTTGCATCAAGTGATTCCACGTTATGCAAATGAGCAGACAGAGCGGCTAGTTGATTACCTTGTTGAAGAAAAAATGAAACGCGGTGAAACTGTAATTGTTGACAGTACTCATGTTGTTTCAGAAAGTATAGAACATTATAAGTTGTGGGTTGATCGTTATCGCTACGAATTATTCGTTGTAGATCTGATGTACCATAAGAATTTGCATAATTTGCTAAATCGTAATGAAGTGCGGCGCCAGTATGATTGGGTTAAGCCTGATGTTGTGCGAGAAATGTATTTAACTTATAAGGATAATTGGCGCGTGCCTGAATGGGCGCATGTGATTAATCCCAGTCAAATGGCAAAAGCATTATCGCAAAAGGAAAGCAATTTAGATCATTTTGCGCACGTGATTGCGATTCCTGATCAAGTTAAGGAGGAAGATTTTCCTCATGTGCATATTTCGAATTTTTATTTTTCTTTTAATAATCGATTTACAGAAAAGTATGGCACTTATCGTAATGTGATCACGATTGGTAAGACAGAAGAGGAGATCGTTGATAAATTTTATTTACCATATTTTGTGTTTAAGTTTCACCATAAGCATTTCTTAATTTCGGCTTATCCGATTAGAAACGAATTGCTAGATCCGATTAAAAAAGTTAAAGGTATTTGGACATATTCAACCGGATTAGTTAATTTGGCGGACTTTGTTATGAAAGTACCACAAAGTAGACCACAACATGTACATCAATTTAATTTGAGTAAATTGCAAGCTGATCGATTGCTTCATATTTGGTAAAACTACTAGACGTTACACTTAAGGTGTGACGTCTTTTTTTGTGAAAAAACAATTAGTTAATTGACTTAAAAACGTTATGATTATAGTGTATTATAATACTAGTAATCTATTAGAAAGAGAAAGTTGTAAAAATGAAGAAAAATAAAAAAGTAATAATTACATTAGTAATTTGCTTAATTGTGGTACTGATAGGAGGCATTACTTATGTTGGGTATCAAGCAAGTAATTCAAGTGCCGTAAATAATCAGCCAACAAAAACCAGAATAGTTTATCCGCAAAAATTCACTAAAGTCAAAGTAGATGTTGATGTAGCTGATGTGAGTATTCAGCAAGGTAATAAATATCAAGTCAAGATTATTGATAATCGGAAAAACAGGATTAATGTGCAGGTTAAGAATGATGAATTAGTGGTTAGCCAGCACGAACAGTCACACAACCATTTATTTGGCATTGGCAAGATAACGATTAATGGGAAACAGCTCATCGCTAAATATCGGATTGAAATAACAGTTCCACGCAAAAATTCACTTACTAAAATTGCTGCGCAAACAAGTACAAGTGACTTTGAGTTAAATAATTTACAGTTGCAAAAGTTAGCTGTTGATTCTGATACTGGTGATATTGACCTTAAAAAGATAAAGTCAGAAAGCAACAATTTGTCGACTGATACTGGGGATATTGAGATTGCTGCTAGTCAGATTGCTAATGTTGCTAGCGATGCTGATACTGGGGATGTGGATATTTCTACATCGCGTTTATTAGGTAATAATTCATTTTCATTAGATACCGGGGATTTTACTTTGGATAATGCTAACAAAAAGATGACGTATCATTTGTCAGTTGACACTGGCGATATTGAGTATTTTGGTAAGGATATTGATGATCATCTTACTAAAAAAGCTGCTCACAGTAAGACAGTACTTAAAGTTAAGTCCTCAACTGGTGATATTACGATTGAGTAATTGGGCACCTTTGGATTTTTTTAATTTGAATTTGCCGGAATCATAAAAAATAGTACAATTTAAGTATAAATATTTATGATAGCGCTTTTTTATGAAGATGGATATAAATAAAATGAAAAAAGAAGAATTAAAAGCAAAGTTTACAAAAATATATCATGAAGATCCTAGTGGGTATTATTTTTCACCAGGTAGAATTAATTTGATTGGCGAGCACACTGACTATAATGGCGGTCATGTGTTTCCGTGTGCAATTACTTTGGGAATTTATGGTGCTGTTAGTTCCCGTAATGATCAAAAGTTTCGTTTTTACTCTAGTAATTTTGCAAAATTAGGGATAATTGAAGTTGGACTTGCTGACTTACAGTTTGTTAAGTCAGATTCATGGACTAATTATGCTAAGGGAATGCTGTACTTTTTACTGGCTAAAAATGCCCAAATTTCACATGGCTTAAATATTTATATTGATGGCAATATTCCTGATGGTGCGGGACTATCCTCATCAGCCGCTCTAGAAATGTTAATTGGTGTGATATTGAACGATCAGTTTAAACTTAATTTTAGTGCGCTTGATCTTGTTAAGATGGGTGTAGCAACTGAAAATAACTTTATTGGTGTAAATTCCGGAATTATGGACCAATTTGCAGTGGCGATGAGTAAGAAAGATCAGGCAATTTTGCTTGATACTAATACTTTGGCATACAATATGGTGCCACTTAATCTTCAAGATAATGTAATTGTCATTATGAACACTAATAAGCGTCGTGAACTAGCCGATTCCAAATATAATGAGCGCCGAAGTGAGTGCGAGCATGCACTCCGCAATTTACAAAAAGAATTAAAGATTAATTCTTTGGGTGAACTTGACAGTAGAACTTTGGATCAGTATAGCTCACTCTTATCTTCGGAAACGCTTCTTAAGAGAGCGCGTCATGCTGTTTGGGAAAATGAGCGGACATTGCTCGCCGAGCAAGCTTTGCAAAAAAGTGATCTGGCACAGTTTGGTCGGTTAATTAATGCTTCACACGTGTCTTTACAAAATGATTATCAGGTTACAGGCAAAGAATTGGATACTTTGGTTCATGCGGCATGGCAGCAGACAGGAGTCTTAGGTGCAAGAATGACAGGAGCTGGTTTTGGCGGTTGTGCAATCGCACTTGTTAATAAGAAACATGTAGCAGCTTTTGAGCAAAATGTTGGTGCTAAGTATGAGCGAGTAATTGGTTATAAGCCGTCATTTTATCTTGCGGAAACATCCGATGGTGCTAAGGTCTTAAACTAATTTAGTGGTAGGGATGTAAAAATGACACAAACAAATTTAGTTGAGCAATTTGTTACACAAGTAATTGCTGCAAGTGATGATACAGAACTGGATCGGATTTATTTAACTAATCAAGTATTGGCATTAGTAGGAGATGAGGCACGTTCTGCGGTAACAACGAGTACGGTCTTAATTGACTTAAAGGATGAATTGGTTGCTGCTGCTGTTAAAAATGGTAATTGTGGACCTACTCTCAATGAGCAAGATATTTTAGGTGCGCAATTGATGAATTTACTGGTGCCATGTCCCAGTATTGTTAATCGACAATTTTGGCAGACATATCAAGAAAAGCCAGAAGAAGCAATTGCTGATTTTTATCAGTTAAGTAAGACTAGTGATTATATTAAGACAAGGGCAATTGCCAAAAACATTTATTTTGTCACACCCAGTAACTACGGTGATTTAGAAATTACAATTAATTTGTCTAAGCCGGAAAAGGATCCGCGGGCAATTGCGGCAGCTAAGAAAGTAAAAGCAACTGGATATCCTTTGTGTCAATTGTGTATGGAAAATGAGGGCTATTTGGGACGTAATAATTATCCTGCCCGCAGTAACCATCGGATTATTCGATTTAAGATTGGCGATGAGAAGTGGGGCTTTCAATATTCACCTTATGCGTATTTTAATGAGCATTGCATTTTTCTTTCTTCTAAGCACGAGGGAATGAAAATCTCGGAAAAAACATTTATTCGGCTACTGAATATTATTGAACAATTTCCGGGATATTTTGCTGGTAGTAATGCTGATCTGCCAATCGTTGGTGGGTCGATACTTACACATGAGCATTACCAAGGTGGGCGTCATAATTTTGCAATGATGAAGGCCAAGGTAATAACAAAACTTAATTTTGCCGGCTTTGCTGATGTAGAAGCTGGAATTGTAAAGTGGCCCATGTCGGTAATTCGTTTACGCAGCCAAAACAAAAAACAATTAGTTGCTCTGGCAAATAAAATTTTGCAGGCGTGGCGACAGTATAGTGACGAGGAAGTTGGGGTGCGAGCCTTTACGAATAATACGCCACACCATACAATTACGCCAATTGCCTGCACGCATGGTGACCAGTTGGAGCTCAACTTAGTATTACGCGATAACCAAACCTCAAGTAAATATCCTGACGGTATTTTTCATCCTCATCAAGATGTTCAGCACATTAAGAAGGAAAATATTGGCCTCATTGAAGTGATGGGATTGGCGATTTTGCCGCCGCGGCTTGAGCCAGAGTTGCAAGAAGTGCGTAAGTTTCTGCTGGACGAAGAGAATAATATTGCGACGATGCATTTACCATGGGCTGAGCAGATTGCGGCACAAAATAAGATTACAGCAGCCAATGTTGATGCAATCTTGCAATTAGAGTTAGGCAAAGTTTTTGCTAGGGTGCTTGCTGACGCGGGTGTCTTTAAACAGACTCAAGTTGGCCACGAGGCTTTTATGCGTTTTGCTGAGAGTGTTGGTTTGAATTGAAAATTATTAAGTAAACGTTGAATAAGTTCAACGTTTTTTAATACATAAAAATGACCACTTAGTCATCATGAACAGCCGATTTTATTACTGGATGAAATTAATGCTTCACTTGATCGGGCAACGTCCAATAAAATTCACTAGTATTTACTTGATTCAAACTTGACTTTTGTTGAGGTTATCCATCATTATGAAAAAGACGAATTAAAACAATATGATCAGGTAATCGATCTTAGTGATTACCAATAAATTTGTGAGGGCACTTAATAATGGTGAAATTATTTTTGGTATCAATGCTAAACAATGTTTGTGATTTGTTACCTAAATTTGCCGGCGATCTACATGGTAAGAGAGTCGCATATATTCCAACAGCGAGCAATGTTGAAAGAGGGCATCAGACAATGGTGCGTTCAGAAACTAAATTGTTAGTAAATCGTTTAGGCATGCAAGTTAATGTTTTAGACGTGGCGACTGCTTCTACTGCGGCAATAAAGGCTGGTTTACAGGCTGCAGATGTGATTTATATTTCTGGTGGGAATACCTTTTACTTGTTGCAGGAATTAAGAAGAACAGGTGCGGACCAGCTGCTTGTTAATGAAGTTAATGCAGGCAAACTATATATTGGTGAATCAGCTGGCGCAGCCATTGCAGCCCCAGATATTGGCTATCTTAGTTTAATGGACAGTACCAAGAAGGCCCCCGATTTACCGAATTATCATGCCCTGAAGTTAGTTGATTTTTATGTTTTACCACATTATTTAAGTTTTCCATTTAAGCGCAAGTCGCAACAAATTTTTGCAAAGTATTCTACCAAACTGCCATTGAAGACAATTAGTAATCATGGGGTAGTGATGGTTAATAACGATATAGTTACAATTACTGAAAAATAAAAAAGCGTTACTGAAAAGTAATGCTTTTTTGCTTACATTATTTATTTAAAAGCTAAAGCCCCCATTGGATCCCAAGGCAATAATTGAATTGGTTTCTTGCTACCTTCATCAAAAGCCTTTTTAAGGTCATCAGGTAAAAACTTCTTGTTGATAACAGCTTGGTAAACAAAAGAATCAAACCAAGAATCGCTCATAACGAAGTAACCTTTAAAACCAGGTTTAACTCCCCATGAATTTTCAATCTTCCACTTGGTTGGCTTACCATTTACAAGGTCAACACCAGTAATGACCATGGCGTGATCCATCATGCTTTCACCAGAATCAAGCATGTCGGCTTTGGACATTGAAAAATCAACATCAAACAATTCGTCACGCTTGTAAATATTGGTGTCCAACAAGCCGAGTTGCCGTTCAGAATCCTTACCAACATTGGAGCCAAACCAGACAACTTCGCCCGCCTTTAATTGTTTAATGATTAATTCTTTCATTTCCGCAATCTTCAAGTTCAGGTGACGGACTTGGCGACCACCGACAACATTGCCAAGGTATTCAACGGAGAAAACCTTGTGGTATGGTTTATCACTGGTTGGTGAATTAATAGTTGAAACATGGTCTTCGAGGTTCATGCCGACATATTTGTCAAAGAATTCCTTTGGTGTAATAGCAGCATCACGGTGATAATTACCATCATCGTCTTTATATTCAAAGTCAAACTTGGTAGGTGGCACACCGAGTGAAACAGCTAAAATGCGGAAAACATCGTTTAACATTTCATTTTTGCGGTTTTCAACGTCAGCGTTTGATTTACCGTCATTAACTAGTTCGCGTAATTCTAATCCGTCTTTACGCAATAAAGTATTTAGGGTGTCGTTTAATGCACTTGAATTTGTAGCATTGGCAGTTTCTGGATAAACTGTCTTAGGCACGATACCGTACTTTTGGATAAGGCCGCAAAGCATGTCCCATTGACCACCGTCTTGTTGTGGGGTAGCAAATAAGAATGCCACTTTGCGATCGCCCAGTGGCTGTTCAGCTGTGGCAATAACGTTTTCGAAGAACCAGTTAGATTTTTCGAACTTATCCCAGAAATTAGTAAAGTTTTGGGATAATTCAAAGTCCTTGACCTTATATTCCTTTTGAAGTGGGTGGCGCATGGTATTCAAAGCTGAGAACATCCAGCAGCGACCTGATTGCTTTTGATCAGCTGGCTTACCTGTGTCAATTTCAATTGAGAAAGTTGGGTCGAGGTCAATTTTAGTTTGGGTATTTTGACTAGCCTTGTAAATGCCATTTTCTTGTGCAGCATGACTGGCAATGTTGATACCAGCATGCTTAGCAAGGTCTTGGGTATAGTTATTAATAGCATCGGTTGTGATTTCTTTTGTCATAAAATTAGCTCCTCCTTGATAATTTGTTTAACTCATATTTTAGCCTATAACAGCGGTAACGTCTATGACTCAATTGGCTTGTGGTACCAAATTTTGTTAAATTCGGGATGTTGACTGAAATAGTCAATCACTAGTGGGTCAAGTGGCCAAATTGGCAAGTGTGATTCATGAGCAATTTTTAAGGCGATGGGCATTTGCTCTGCTAAAATTTGCTTACTGTTTGCACTTGGATTAATAAAAAAGTGGTTCATGACCCAGACAGTGCCATCCTTGCGCTCAATTTTATCCATTGTCCAGCTACAAGTTAAAATATTATTATCATCATAAAACTTGAAAAATTGGTGGGGATCAGTTGCATTAAACATAATTAGTTCCTTATAAAATAAATTTATCTTTTTTCGTATTTATTATAGAAGATTTTAATTAAAGCCTGCAATCTATTGTAAAATAGTTTTGCAGAGTTTAAAGGGAGTAGATAATGAATAAAACACGGGGTTTTGAGATTGTATCGAGTTATGAAAATAAAAATATTAATTTGCCGCGGCGGCAAACGATTGCCAGCGCTGGCTATGATATAGAAGCAGCTAAGGATATGATTATTCCAAGTATTTGGCGGCTAAATTTTGTCCGGATTTTTCGCTTAATTAGAAATGGTCATCACTTGTATGAACTTGATTACCAACTAGCAGATCAGATTTTGCAGCCATTATTAATTCCAACGGGAATTAAAGCCTACATGCCTAATGATGAGGTATTGTTATTGGCTAACCGATCATCTAATACTTTTAAGCGTAATTTGAGTCTGCCGAATGGCATCGGAGTAATTGACTCTGATTATTACAATAATCCCAATAACGAGGGCGAAATTTTTATGCAGGTCATTAATTATGGTGTGCGGCCGCTGCAAATTCACAAAGGTGATCGGATTGGACAGGGAATTTTTGTGCGATACTTAAAGACGGACAATGATTTGCCTGTTGGGCGGCAACGCACTAATGGTTTTGGCTCAACCAATGAGAAAGGAATTTAAATGGCAAAAATTAAGACTAAGTATAAATGTCGCTCATGTGGCTATATTTCGGCTAGTTACTTGGGTCGCTGTCCCAATTGTGGTGCTTGGAACCAATTTGAAAAAGAAACTGAGCAAGTGGCGGCACGATCAAGCAAAGCGAGTCCTAGCAGGTTAATTAAGAAAACTGGTGTTAATGAACCAGTTAAGTTGAATAGTGTTAAGGCAGAAAAGGAGGAACGAATTCAGACTGATTCTGCGGAATTAAATCGTGTGCTTGGCGGCGGAATTGTTCCCGGGTCACTGGTATTAATTGGGGGCGATCCGGGGATTGGTAAATCGACCTTGATGTTGCAAATTATGAGTAATCTGGCTAAAGATTACAAGGTGCTATACGTTTCAGGAGAAGAATCGGCTAATCAGATTAAATTGCGTGCTAATCGGCTGGGGTTAGGAGCAAGTAACATGTTGCTTTTTCCTGAAACTGATATGGAAGATATTCGTACGCAAATTAATGAAGTACAGCCCGATTTTGTCGTAATTGATTCAATTCAAACGATGAATGAACCAAGTTTAGATTCCATGACCGGTTCGGCTTCGCAGGTGCGCGAAGTTACTAGTGAATTAATGAAAATCGCGAAGATGGATGCGATTACGGTCTTTGTCATTGGTCATGTGACTAAGGAGGGGACGATTGCTGGCCCTAAAATTTTAGAGCATATGGTGGATACGGTACTTTATTTTGAAGGTGATGAGCATCATGCTTATCGAATTCTGCATTCTGTCAAAAACCGGTTCGGTGCAGCCAATGAAATTGGAATGTTCGAAATGGTTAATGAAGGTTTACAGGAAGTGACTAATCCATCAGCGATTTTTTTAGATGAACGATTACCTAAGTCAACGGGTTCAGCAGTAGTTGTTTCACTTGAAGGAACAAGACCGTTATTAGCAGAAATTCAAGCGCTAGTAACTCCAACGGCATTTGGTTATGCTAAAAGGACAACTTCTGGGATTGATTACAACCGCGCTGCTTTGTTACTTGCAGTTTTGGAAAAGCGTGGCAATTTAATGCTGCAAAACCAAGATGTCTATTTGACAGCAACTGGTGGTATTCGGTTGAATGAGCCGGCAGTTGACTTGGCAGTAGTGATGGCAATTGCATCAAGCTATAAAAATCAAGAAATTTTGCCAACAGATTGTTTTGTTGGTGAAGTTGGTTTAACTGGCGAGGTGCGCCGTGTCAATAAGATTGAGGTACGCATTAAGGAAGCAGCTAAAGTCGGCTTTAAGCGGATTTTTATTCCGCGGCATAATATGCAGGCTAGTTTAAAAAATTTAGGGATTGAAGTAATTCCGGTTGCAAGTATTCCTCAGGCTTTAAAATTGGTTTTGGGCTAGGAAAGATTGAACTTTTTTGCTATTACGGGTAAACTAAAATTGTTTGAATTTACTATTTTGAAAGAGGCATGAATTTTGGCAAAACAAAAAATTCGTGTAAGATATGCCCCAAGTCCAACGGGACACTTACACATTGGTAACGCACGGACCGCACTTTTTAATTATTTGTTTGCGCGGCATACTAAGGGAACGCTAGTTTTACGAATTGAAGACACTGACTTGAAGCGTAATGTCAAAGGTGGTGCTCGTTCCCAAATGGAGAACTTGCACTGGCTGGGCATTGATTGGGACGAAGGCCCAGATAAGGGCGGCGACTATGGTCCTTATCGTCAGTCAGAGCGTAAAGATATTTATAATAAGTACATTAAGCAGTTAATTGATGAAGGCAAAGCTTATTACTCATACAAAACTGAGGAAGAGCTGGAAGAACAACGTGAAGAACAACGGGCAATGGGCATTGCACCGCATTATACTTATGAGTATGAGGGCATGACTGCTGATGAAATCAAGCAAGCTCAAGCTGATGCCGAAGCTAAAGGCTTAACTCCAGTTGTCCGGATTCACATTCCAGAAATGGTTACTTATGCTTGGGATGATATCGTTAAAGGTCACTTAAGCTTTGAATCTGATACAATTGGCGGCGACTTCGTTATTCAAAAGCGCGACGGAATGCCAACTTACAACTTTGCGGTTGTTATTGATGACCACTTGATGGAGATTACACACGTTCTGCGTGGGGATGACCATATTTCTAATACGCCTAAGCAATTAGCGGTTTATCAAGCACTTGGCTGGGAACCACCGAAGTTCGGCCATATGACTTTGATTATCAGTGCTGATACGGGTAAGAAATTATCTAAGCGTGATGAATCAGTTTTGCAATTTATTGAGCAATATCGTGATCTTGGTTACTTACCTGAGGCAATGTTCAACTTTATTACTTTGCTTGGTTGGTCACCGGGTGGCGAAAATGAAATCTTTAACCAACGTGAATTGATCAAGCAATTTGATCCAGAACGGCTGTCAAAATCACCAGCTACTTTTGATCAAAAGAAGTTGGAGTGGATTAACAACCAATATATCAAAAAGGCAGATCGTGACACCTTGCTGGATCTTGCGTTGAACAATTTACAAGAAGCAGGTTTAGTTGAGGCAGACCCAACACCAGAGAAGATGGAATGGGTTCGGCAACTGGTTAACATTTATTCAGTGCAAATGTCTTACACCAAGCAAATTGTTGATTTGGCTAAAATTTTCTTCGCTGCACCTAAGGATTTAAGTGATGAAGAAATTGCTGAAATTCGCAAAGATGAAGCACGTCCAGTAATTGAAGAATTTAAGAAGCAAATTAATTTAATTCCTCGCTTTACAGCACCACAAATTATGAATGCAGTGCAGGCAACACGGCGTGAAACTGGAATTAAAGGTAGACGCTTGTTTATGCCAATCCGGATTGCGACAACTAGATCAATGGTTGGTCCTGGAGTGGGTGAAGCCATGGAACTATTAGGCAAGAATAGAGTGCTGGAGCACCTTGATTTGACCTTAAAGCAAATGAGCGAAAACGGTTTATAGGTAATAATTTTTTAATAAAAAAGCTGACATACTTTAAAAGTAAATCAGCTTTTTTTGTATGTGCTTATCATAATCACTATAAAATTTTATATTTTACTAGATTTAATTTTAATAATTTAATATAATATTAACAATATACTGAAGAAATGGGGTAAAATAATGAATAAGCGCAAGCAAGCGAGCGATAAATTAGGGTTTATGGCGATCGTATTTTTAACAATTAATTTAATTATTGGGTCGGGTATCTTTTTGACACCTGGTACGGTAGTTAGACAGGTGGGCAGTAAGTCACTACTCGTTTACCTATTAGCTGCAATTTTCGCAGCTGTATTGGCACTGCCATTTGCATCAGCATCAAAATATGTTAATAAATCTGGCTCTTCCTATGCTTACGCTAAGGCCGCATTTGGTAATAAATTTGGTTTTTATATTGGGGTTACCTGCTATTTTGCTAATGATGCCGTGTGGTGCACAAGCTCGGTCGGGATCGTGAAGGCAATTATTGCGATTTTGGGTGGCAATCCCAATCGCTTTATGACAATTACCATTGGATTATTGTTATTAATGTTATTAAATTTAATCGTTAATTTATTCGGACAAAGAATAACGAAATATGTTATGAATTTATCAACAATTTGTAAAACTTTATCATTAGTTGTTTTAATTGTAGCTGGAGCTATTATTTTAATGACTGCTGGTGGCCATTATGATTTGAGCGCGGTTGACCGAATTCGCGAAGGTGGTAAAGTTATTGTTCCGACAGTGACGATTAGTACATTTATGATGGCAGTTATTTCGGCACTGTATGCCTTTTCGGGCTTTGAGGCAGTAGCTTCTGGTGCTGAGGATATGGAAGAACCTGAAAAAAACTTGCCACGAGCCATTCCCTTGGCTGTAATTTTGATTGCTTTTATATATATTGGCGTTTTGGCAGTGGCAATGCTGCTTAATCCGAACGCACTGATGAAAACAGATCAGGTAGTAGCATTAGCAACAATTTTTGCTAATCCGGTGTTAAACAATATCATTTTGGCGGGGGCATTAATCTCAATGCTGGGCATTAATTTTGCTTATAGCTTTAGTGCACCACGTTTTTTAGAAGCGATGGCACGCGAGCATCAATTATCAACGAAGTTGACTAAGAGAACAAAGCGTAACTTCCCAATTAGGACGTTTTTTATTTCGGCAGCAATCATGACTTTGATTCCAATGGCTTTTCAATATGAATTGACGAATTTAGTTACTTTGGGATCAATTGTTAGATTTTTGGAGTTTGCGGTAGTGCCGATTTCGGTTATTCAGTTTTATCGCGGACATACCAAAGAAAGAGTTTTGCCAGCTAATAAGAATTTCTTGACTGATGTTGTGGCACCCGTCTTTTCGGTGCTGATTGTGATTTTTATGTTAGTTGAATATAATTGGCGGGTTCAATTCGGTACAATTGTCAATGGTCAAGTGGTTGGTATTAATTGGTATGCAATTTTAGCAGTGGCCTTTGGTTTTGTGATTTTGCCATTATTGATGTATTTAATTTCTCGAAAAGAATGGCAAGAATTGGAATAGATTGTAATGTTATTAACACACGATTTCGATATTTTATCGGGGTCGTGTGTTTTGTTTGGCTTGCTTTTAGAATATGTATCGATCATAAAATGTTAAATGAATCAACAGGAATAGCATCAGCTGAAGAAGTTAGAAAAATAGTTTTTGGCAAAGTAAATGATGAAAGTTAAGTGGGAATCTATTCCTTAAACAATATAAGCTGCCAATTTGTATTTTTAGATTCTGTTCAATAGCAGAACTTTTTAATTGCCAAAACCTTGCTAGACCAGCATGCAAAGAAATTTTGCTTGAATTTCATTTAATTGTTAAGCAAAATTAATTATGTAGTGGAGGAGCAAGCGATGAAATTTGGTGAACATTTAAAACAAGCACGGCTAGACAAAAAATTAACGCAAGAACAAGTCGCGCAAGAATTTGCAATTACCAGACAGACACTTTCAAATTGGGAAAATGAAAAGTCCTACCCCGATATCAATAGTTTGATTAAGTTAAGTGATTATTATCAGCTTTCACTTGATGAATTATTGAAGGAAGATACGGGGATGCGGGAAACACTGCAAAAGCGAGAAGTTGTTAGTAATTTGAAGCAGGTCAAGAAGAAATTGATAATTGCTGTTATTGTGTTGGGCATAAGTATAGGGATAATGATTATTAAGAGTATAAATTCTATTATAAAAATTTCATCTTGGGTAGGCTACTTAATGCTTTGTTTTGCCTTGATAGATATTAATAATTTTGATGAGTCACAATCCTTAGGTCTGGAATATGGCTGGCAAAAATTTTTGACTAGTAAAAAAGGTAAATATATCGAAATCGCACTAGGAATTGTTCTAAGTCTGATTGGTGCAGGATTATTTTATATAGGTCAAGATGTAGGTGGCAGTGCTTTGCTAGGATTAGGAACTGGATTTTTAGTGGGAATTTGGATATATCGTCATCGTAAACATTAGACTATTGCTAAAGTGATTGATGATGCAGCAAGACCAAGTTGTTTGCTTAAAAGAAAGCAATAAAAAACGTATTATCTGGTGAAGATAATACGCTTTTTATTATTTTGCTGTTGTTCTATCAGCCATTGGCGACATCAGCAATTGCATTAGGCAGCAATCTATGAAAAATAGCTCGGAACTCCAATCCGAAAAATTAATGACTATTGAGAATAATGCTAGTCCTAGTGCAAAAAGTTCAAGTTTTTGTTCAAATTTCTGATTTTTAGTCATATCAGCTTTTTTGATGGTTTTTCCAGCTGTTAGACGCTTGGAAAAAGATATGCCCAAGAATAAAAGACCAATTATTAAGTAGATAATAATACTAATTGAATCGGTGTTTGGCCGATCAATGTAATAATAAACTCCAGCAATGATTACTTGTAAAACTGCGATTAACCGCATTATTTGTTTTTTAGTCAATTTAATTTCAAACATTAGGTACTTACCTCACTTTTTGCTAGTTATACTATATAATTTTAGTATTGATAAGGATATTATATAATAAAATAATGTGATTGAAGCAAAAAAATATTGTTTTATTATTAAATGATAATAGGAGTGCAAAAAATGTTTAAAAAATCGAAGAATGAATTTAATCTACTAGAATTTTTGCAACAACAGCAATTGCCTAACGTTAATGAACAAACTATTATTGAACAAGGAATTGTAACTGTTTGTACTTGAAGGTTAGCAAGTTAGCCGTATTCTGCTAAAATGGGAATAGCTATTTACAGAAAAGAGGCTGAGCCGTGAAAATTTATAATACTTTGACAAAAAGAAAAGAAGAATTTAAGCCATTAGTTGAAGGACAAATCTCGATGTATGTCTGTGGGCCGACGGTTTATAATTACATCCACATTGGTAATGCCCGCAGCGTGATTGCCTTTGATACAATTCGGCGTTACTTTGAATATCGCGGATACAAGGTGAATTATGTCTCTAACTTCACGGATGTTGACGATAAAATGATTAATGAAGCGCAAGCTGAAGGCATTACAGTGTCAGAACTAGCTGAGCGTTATATTAAGTTTTACCTTGAAGATACGGCGGCGTTAAATGTGGAACCGGCAACTAAGCACCCCAGAGCAACTCATGAAATTCCTGAAATTATCGAATTTATTGAACAATTAATCAAAAATGGTTATGCTTATGAAGCTGCTGGTGATGTTTATTACCGGGCTAAAAAGTTCAAGCATTATGGTGAATTAAGCAGTCAAAATATTGCGGAACTTGAGGAAGGCGCATCCGAGCATGTTAACGATGAAGAGCAGCAGCGTAAGGAAGACCCAATTGACTTTGCCTTGTGGAAGAAGCAAAAGCAACCTGATGAAATTGCGTGGCAAGCGCCATGGGGATTAGGGCGTCCAGGTTGGCATATTGAATGTTCGGTGATGTCAACCAAGTATTTGGGTAAGACGATTGATATTCATGGCGGCGGTCAAGATTTAGAATTTCCGCATCATGAAAATGAAATTGCGCAGAGTGAGGCAGCTACTGGACAGAAGTTTGTTCATTATTGGATGCATAATGGTTTTGTGACGGTAGGCAGTGACCAAGAGAAGATGTCTAAGTCATTGCATAACTTTGTGACGGTTCATGATTTGTTAAAAACGGTTGATCCACAAGTATTGCGCTTTTTCATGGCAAGCGTGCAGTATCGTAAGCAGATAAATTATTCGCAAGAAAATTTACAGCAGGCAGAGATTATTTTACAACGGTTTAAGAATACGTTAACTAATCTTGATTACCGCTTAAATGATGCTACTGCAAGTAAAGTGGCAGCAGACTTACAGCGGACGTTAAAGCACACACAGGTTAAATTTGAACAAGCGATGGATGATGACTTTAACGTGCAGAATGCTTTGGCAGCAATTTATGATTTATTGTCGGTACTTAACGCTAATCTGAATGCGGCTCAAGTAGACAAGAAGACGTTGCAGCAGGCAAAAGATTATTTAATTAAGTGGCTCGGTATTTTTGGTATTGATACGATTAAATTAACGACGGCTAAGCAGGCTGGAGATGATGATGCGCAGATTGCTGAATTAGTCAAGGCACGCGACCAAGCACGGCAGAATAAAGATTGGGCTAGGAGCGATGAGCTGCGCGATCAATTAAAGAATATGGGCATTACAATTCAAGATACGCCGCAAGGAACAAGGTGGACACGTGACTAAAATCAAACAATTAACAGAAACAAAAATTAATCCTGCTACGCTTAGTGGACAAACATTGGCGTATTTAGGGGATGCTGTTTACGAACTATTTATTAGACGGCATTTAATTAAAGGCGGCATTGTAAAACCGCAGGTATTGCAGCGTGAAGCAACACATTATGTGTCGGCTAAAGCACAAGCTGCATTGATTACTAAAATGCAGGATGAACAGATGCTTACTGAGGATGAGTTAGCGACTTTTCGGCGTGGCCGCAATGCTAAGACCCATACTAAAGCTAAGAATACCAGTTTAGCCACGTATCAGTTGTCAACTGGCTTTGAAGCCGTTTGGGGTTACTTAGATTTATTGGGGCAAAAAGATCGTGTGCGTGAATTGACGAACTGGTGTATTCAAGCAGTAGAGGAAGGTGGCATTGATAATTATGACTTCAACTGATAAAGATTTTGTCTTTGGTAGACATGCGGGCTTAGATTATTTAAAAACGCAGGATGCTGATCATATTAATAAGGTCTTTTTACAGCAAGGTGTGCAAGAAAGTCTTGCTAATCAAGTGTATGGTTTAGCTAAAAAGAAGGGTATTATTGTTCAAACTGTTCCTAAAAGCAAACTGGATCGTTTAGTGCAAGGCGGCAATCACCAAGGTTTGGTATTGACGGTTGCCAGTTTTGAATATGCTGAACTAGACCAGCTCCTTGATCAATTTGATGAGCAAGGTAAGGAGCCATTTTTGTTAATGCTGGATTCAATTGAGGATCCTCATAATTTGGGGTCGATTTTACGGTCAGCTGATGCGACTGGCGTTGACGCGGTTATTATTCCCAAGCGCCACGCCACAGGCTTAACCTCAGTGGTAGCGAAGACATCAACAGGAGCAATTGATTATGTTCCTGTTGCCCGCGTTAATAATCTAGTACAGACAAGTCAATTATTGAAAAAGCGCGGTTACTGGTTGTTTGGAACAGATATGCAGGGGACAGATTATCGTAAGTGGGATGCTAAAGGCAAAACAGTGCTGGTAATTGGTAATGAAGGTAAGGGAATTGCTCGCTTATTAAAAGAGCAAATGGACCAAATGCTAACACTGCCCATGGTGGGCCATGTCCAGTCGCTTAATGCGAGTGTGGCTACTGGGGTGCTGCTCTACCAAATGTTAAACAGTCGTAATTCAATTAAATAAAACTTTAAAATCATTTGGCTAATTGCTGAATGATTTTTGTATGCAAAAAAATAAACTATTTTTTTAGTAAATTAGTTGGATTAAACAAAAAATTAATTTTGTTTTATTGGTATTAGGCAATTGAGTTTCACTGGCATTTCTGAACATTAGTTCGATATTTTGCAATTAAAAAAATAAGTATTCTTCTTAAAGATTAAAAAAACCGCTTTAAGGAGGAAAACAATGCAGTTAACGGAAAAGATTGAAAAAGAATTAATTGAGCAGATTAAGCTAGGAAATGATGAAGCATTACGGCAATTATGCTGCTATTATCAACCCTTGATTAACAATCTTGAACGGCAATACTTTATTCGTTCTTATGATCGTCAAGATTGGCAGCAAGATGCAATGATTATCTGTTATGAAACAGCCTTAAATTATGACTCTGCAAGAGGGAAATTTGGTAGTTATTTTAAAACGCGGTTAACTAATCATATTAAAACATTATTGCGTTATGAGATGGCATATCGTAGACGGGCATTAGCACAGTCGATTTCACTAGAAGCGGCAGTTGAAAGTGGTTTAAGTTCATTACATCAGCCGTTAACACAGGCTATTGAAATTCCTTTAAGTGAAAAGTTTGCAGAATTATTAACCCAATTGTCGGATTTAGAAATTAAGGCTTTACTAATTATTTTGGGTAAATGGTCTCAAGAAGAAGCGTTAAAGAAGCTAAAAATAGAGCAAATAACATTAATTCGTGCTCGTTCACGATTAATGCAAAAGATGCGTCAGGCCTTGCTTTAAGTAACAGCTTTATTAGAAGATTATGTGTAAATGATGTATAATTTACTTTGTAGAATAAATTTTTTAGGAGGTAATTAAGATGGCAGAAGTTGAAAAGACTGCATTGTTAGACCGTCACATGAAGGAAGTATTTGACTGGAGTGATTCTGATATTCCGGTTAGAGATGCCCTTTGGGATTATTTTATGGAAAAGAATGGTAGAGATACCATGAAAACAGAAGCAGACATGCTTCCATTTTTGAAAGACACTGATGATAAAATCGAATCCTTCGTAAACGAAAATCTTAAGAAGTAAATCCGACTATGATAATGTTCTACGCCCGGTGGTCACGCTGAATGTTTGACCACTAGAAAAGCAGCTGCTCTTATGAACAGCTGCTTTTTTAATGGTTTTTATTAATTTAGTTTTTGCAAATCAGCAATAATCTGCGTAGCGGTCGGGTGATTGGCTTGATAGTTAGTTTCTAAGGGTAATTGGTCAGTATAAATGCGGTTTTGGCCGTAATTTAAGACGGTAATTTTTTGCTTACTAAGATAAGAAGCAATTTTTTGACCTAAACCGCCATCTAAGAGGTCATCTTCAAGAGTTACAATTGTCTTGTGCGTTTGTGCTAATTGGTCAAGTGTTTGTTCGTCTAGAATATTGGCCGAGAGTGGATTGACCAAAGTAGCATTAATTTGGTCGGCAACTTGTTTACCTAGTTGGTAAAAATCACCCAGAGCAATGATTGCTACGTCTTTGCCAGACTTAACTTGGTAATGAATTTGGATGTAATCAGTTGAATTAGGAGTGTTACCTTCAGTAACAGGTTTACTTGGCAGCTTAATAGCAATGGGATGCTGCCGCTGCTTAAGTGCCCACTTGAGCATTGCTTTTTCTTCAGCTAAAGTTGTTGGAGCTAAATAAGTCCAGTTGGGCAAGTTGGAGATTAACACTTGGTCAAACATTCCAAGGTGAGTTTTGGATTGGGGAGTAATGCCGTTATTGCCAACTAGCATTACAACGGGAAGGTCATTGGCGGCAACGTCATGTGAGAGCTGATCAAATGCCCGCTGCAAGAAACTGGCATTTTCAAATAAAACTGGAACAGCACCTTCTTTGGCAAAACCAGCTGCAAAGGCAACAGATTCTTGTTCAGCGATGCCAACATCGGTGTAATGCTCGGGAAAATTGAGTTTGAGTTCATCAAGGCCAAAACTACCAGGGATGGCAGCATCAATCGCCATGATTTTTTTGCCAGCGTTAATTTCTTCTTTAATGGTTGAAATAGCAACTGAATTAGCTGTCGGTACAGTAGTTGGCTGCTGATGACCAGTAAGTTCTGCTGCTGATACCCAATGATATTTTTCTTCGTCTTTAAGAGCTGGTTCGTAGCCTTTACCTTTCAAGGTATTGATATGCAATAAGACAGGGTGGTCAACATCCTTAATTGCTTTAAAAGCAGCAATCATCTCAAAGAGATCATTACCGTCAGCTACATAGCGGTAATCAAAGCCCATTGCAATAAATGGATTAGTTGCAGTTTCACCATTGGTGGCACGTAATTTATCTAAGGCAGTAACTAAGCCGCCAACATTTTTATCAATTGACCATTGATTATCGTTAACGACGACGACAAGGTTGTGTTTTTCAATTGCGGCATTGTTGAGTCCCTCATAAGCAAGACCGCCAGTTAATGCCCCGTCACCGATTAAAGCCATAATATTTTCGTGTTTGCCTAATAAGTCGCGGGCTTTAGCCATTCCGGTTGCTAGGGCAATGGAAGTTGATGTGTGACCAATAGCGTAGTAGTCATAAGGACTTTCGTTAGGGTCAGTGTAAGGAGAAACATCGTCATAATGTTCTGGATCAAGCCAAGCTTGCGCACGTCCTGTGAGCATTTTGTGCGGATAAGTTTGATGAGAGACGTCCCAAATAATTTTGTCTTCAGGTGCGTCAAATACATAGTGGTAGGCAATGGTCATTTCAACAATTCCTAAGTCTGGTCCTAAGTGGCCACCAGTTACGGCGTCTTTTTCAATGATTAAGGTGCGAATTTCACTAGCTAATTGTTTCATCTGCTCTAGGTTAAGCTTTTTGAGATCTGCTGGCCCAGCAATTTTATTTAGTAAATAATCTGGATGTTTATTCATGTTTTCCTCCTAGTAGACAAATATAAGTTGGAATAATTATAATGTTTTTTTAACAATTATAAAATACTTTATTTTGGACAAGAGAAACAAGTTAAAGGTCTTGTTTGAAAATAGATAATAATTGGTAAATTGATTGCTCATGAGGCGTTTTTTTGCTAGAATGTAATAGTTTGGAAGTGAGATTATGGCAGTGAAAAAAGCATCTTTGGCCTGCAGCGTTTGCGGCTCGCGTAACTACTCGATCACGGCAAGTAAAAATCGCACTCAACGGCTTGAACTAAAAAAGTTTTGTAAGCATTGCGGTAAAATGACTGTGCATAAGGAAACGAGGTAGAAGTTTAATGATTAAGTTTTTTAAGAGCGTTGTTCAAGAGATGAAATTAGTTACTTGGCCAACTGCTAAACAAAATCGACACGATACAATGACGGTAATCGTAACTTCAATCTTGTTTGCAGCATATTTAGGTCTACTTGACTTAGCATTTAGTAGTTTGACCCAGATAGTGATGTAATAGAAATAATTTTCTATCCGTGGTATAATAATAACAAGTTAAAAGAACCTCTGGTGGAGGTTTTTTTGTTTGCCAAAAAATAAAGGAGAAGTTGAACTAATGGTTGAAACGACGAAGAAGCAATGGTACGTATTGCATACTTATTCTGGTTATGAAGACAAGGTTAAGTCGGACTTATTGTCACGTGCACAAAGTATGGGAATGCAAGATTATATCTTCCGCGTAATGGTGCCTGAACAAGAGAAAATTGAAACGGTTCATGACAAGAAGAAGGAAGTCGAAGAAAAGATTTTCCCTGGTTACGTGTTGGTAGAAATGGTTATGACCGATGAAAGTTGGTTTGTTGTCAGAAATACGCCTAACGTTACTGGATTTGTCGGTTCACATGGTGGTGGTTCTAAGCCGTCACCACTTTTAGATGAAGAAGTTAATCGCTTGTTACGTCAACAAGGTGAACCTGCTAAACGGCCACAAATTGACTTTGAAGTTGGTGAAACTGTTACGATTATTGATGGTGCGTTTAACGGAGTCGAGGGTAAAATTACAGAAATTCAACCTGATAAGTATAAGTTGTTTGTTTCTGTGGATATGTTTGGTCGGGCAACAACGACAGAACTTGATTATGATCAAGTTAAAAAGCTCGATTAACTACTGTTAATTATTGCAATTAAACCCAATCGATGATAAGATACTAACGTACTTTTATTATTGTGGGAGGAAAAGTAGGTAACTTTTCCATTTTAACCACACACGGAATCAAGGAGGTTTTGACCGTGGCAAAGAAAGTTATTAACGTTGTCAAATTACAAATTCCAGCTGGTGCTGCAACACCCGCACCTCCAGTTGGTCCAGCTTTAGGTCAAGCAGGAATCAACATTGTTGGTTTTACTAAGGACTTTAATGCTAGAACTGCTGATCAAAAGGGCATGATTATTCCTGTAGTCATCACTGTTTATGAAGATCGTTCATTCGAATTCATTACTAAGACTCCACCAGCTCCAGTATTGCTTAAGCAAGCTGCGAAGATTGATAAGGCTTCTGGTGAACCTAATACCAAGAAGGTTGGTAAGGTAACTAAGGACCAAGTTAAGGAAATCGCTGAAACTAAGATGAAGGACCTTAACGCTGCTGATGTCGAAGCTGCTATGCGGATGATCGAAGGTACTGCTAGAAGCATGGGTATCGAAGTCGAAGACTAATCCTGTTATTTATAACAATTTAGGTGGGAGAGCTCGGTGGGGCTTGTTTGACCACATATTAAGGAGGAAATCACATGCCAAAGCATGGTAAAAAATATTTAGAAGCTGCTAAAAAAGTAGATTCAAAGAAATTATATTCAGTTGCTGAAGCTATGAAGTTGGTTAAAGAAACTTCATACGCTGGCTTTGATGCTTCAGTTGAAGTTTCATACGACTTGAGTGTTGATCCTAAGCAAGCTGACCAACAAATTCGTGGTTCATTAGTATTGCCTAATGGTACTGGTAAAACTCAAAAGGTTGTTGTCTTTGCTGAAGGCCCACAAGCTGAACAAGCTAAGGCTGCTGGTGCTGATGAAGTTGGTTCAGATGACTTAGTAGAAAAAGTTCAAAATGGTTATTTGGACTTTGACGTTGTTGTTGCAACACCAATGATGATGGCTAAGGTTGGACGTTTAGGTCGGATTTTAGGGCCTAAAGGTTTAATGCCTAACCCTAAGACTGGCACAGTTACAATGGACATCGAAAAGGCTGTTAAGAACGTTAAAGCTGGTCAAGTTGAATACCGGGTTGACCGTCAAGCTGCTATTCATGCAGCTATTGGTAAAGTTTCATTTACTGATGAACAATTGGTAGAAAACTTTGATGCTTTACGTGATGTTATCTTGCGTGCACGTCCAGCAGCAGCTAAGGGTCAATACATTAAGAGTGTTGCTGTTGCAGCAACCTTTGGCCCAGGGATCAAACTTGATCCATTAAACTTGGACTAATTAATTTAGATTAATTAAAAAGCAACTTACTTTAATTGAGTAAGTTGCTTTTTTTGTATATTTTAAAGAGGTTATAATTTGGTCTGCTATGAATTCTTTGTTAAACTGTAACAAAATCTAGTTTATATATTGAGGAAGCATATGCATAAATTGAAATTGGGCAAATCGCTAATTCTTTTTTTAGCATTGCCACTTTTTTTGGTTGGCTGTAGTAAAGATCACACCAAAATAACAATTGTTGGGTCAAGTGCCTTGCAGCCATTGATTGAACAAGCAGGTAATGATTATCACTTAGTCCATCTTGATAGCAACATTATTGTTCAAGGTGGTGGTTCAGGTACTGGTCTCAGTCAAGTGCAAGCCGGTGCCGTTCAGGTAGGAACTTCCGATGTCTTTGCGGATACGCAAAAGGGAATTGACGCAAATAAATTGCACGATTTTCAAGTTGCTGTTGTTGGGATTGTACCAATTGTTAACAAGAATGTTGGCGTGTCCAATTTGTCGCCTAAGCAATTAATGGCAATTTTTACTGGTAAAATCACAAACTGGCGTCAAGTTGGCGGTAAAAATTTGCACGTTATTGTAATTAACCGTTCTCGTGGCAGTGGTACTAGAACAACTTTTGAAAGCTTGATTTTAAAGGGCAAGGAAGCTGTTAACTCGCAAGAGCAAGATTCTAACGGTACTGTTAAAAAGATTGTCAGTACAACGCCGGGAACAATTTCATATATTTCTTTTCCTTATGCAAATGATCCTAATATTCAAAAATTAAGTGTGGATCATGTGCAGCCAACGAATCGAAATATTCCGACGAATAAGTGGCCACTATGGTCTTATGAGCATATGTACACTAAGGGCAAGCCGGATAAAGAAACGTCTGCGTTTATTACTTATATCTTGAGTAAAAAAGTACAGCGCGAATTGGTACCTAAGATCGGTTATTTAAGCATTAATGAAATGAAAGTTACTCGCGATAGTCATAATCGGATTGCAAAAGTAGGTGGTGCGTATGAGTAAACACGAACAGGACTTGCAAAAAGTTGTCGATCAGGCAATTGCCCAGCAGAAAGTACCACATGTAAAGTTTAAAAAGATTGACCCAGAAAGTGTTGATCTTGCTCGCTTAACTAGTCAATCTAAAGAAACGCGGCAAGAGCGTTGGGGTAAAGGATTGACCTTTTTAGCAATTGTGGTTATTGCCATTTTAATTGTGGCAATTATTGGGTTCGTTGGCGTGCATGGCTTAGCAACTTTTGTTAATAATAAAGTAAACATTTTTCATTTTTTGTTTACTAGTAGTTGGAATCCTAGTGCTGGCAAAGATCATGTTGGCGCCGCAGCAATGCTTGTAACTTCTTTTGCGGTAACTTTACTGGCTGCATTGTTGGCAACTCCATTTGCCATTGCTATTGCTTTGTTTATGACAGAGTATGAATCTGGTAAGCAAACACGCTTGTTACAATCTGTCATGGAATTATTAGTCGGTATACCTTCAGTTGTTTATGGCTTCTTAGGCTTAACTGTGATTGTCCCCGTAATTCGCACTATCTTTGGAGGAACGGGGTTTGGTATTTTGGCTGCGACCTTGATTTTATTTATCATGGTTTTGCCAACGATTACTTCGCTAACGGTTGATGCTTTTAAGGTAGTTCCTAAGGACTTGCGGCAGTCTTCTGCAGCTTTGGGGGCAACGCGCTGGCAGACAATTTATCATGTTGTATTGCGTGCGGCCCGTCCGCGAATTTTGACAGCAATTATTTTTGGGATGGCGCGCGCCTTTGGTGAGGCGTTAGCTGTCCAAATGGTGATTGGTAACGCAGTTTTAATGCCATATAATTTAGTAAGTCCAGCAGCAACATTAACCAGTCAATTAACTAGTCAAATGGGCAATACAGTTATGGGCACGCTGCCTAATAATGCTTTATGGTCATTGGCTTTATTGTTATTAATTATGTCACTAGTGTTTAACTTCTTGGTTCGCCTAATTGGAAAGAAGAGGTAGCTGATGAATTCAAAAAAAGTTGATCGAATTGCGACAGGTGTAATTTACTTGTTAGTTGCAATCGTCATTTTGATATTAGTTGGTATTTTAGGCAATATTTTAATTGCTGGTGTACCACATTTGTCATGGCACTTTTTAACATCAATATCCTCATCATTTGAAGCTGGCGGCGGTATTCGTGACCAATTATTTAATTCACTTTATTTATTAGTTTTAACGCTGGTAATTTCACTGCCAATTGCATTAGGAGCGGCTATTTATTTAGCTGAATATGCACAAGATACTTGGGTAACGCGCCTGATTAGAACAACAATTGAAATCTTGAGTTCACTACCATCAATTGTTGTCGGGCTGTTTGGCTATCTCTTGTTTGTAGTTCAGTTTGGTTTAGGCTTTTCAATTATTGCTGGTGCTTTGGCACTAACCTTTTTCAATTTGCCAATATTAACGAGCAATATTGAACAGGCAATTAACGGCGTTCCGCAAACGCAGCGTGAGGCAGGTTGGGCACTAGGATTGTCAAATTGGAAAACTATTCGCGGGATTGTTTTACCTGCAGCATTACCGGGAATTATTACCGGAGTTATTTTAAGTGCTGGACGAGTTTTTGGAGAAGCTGCCGCACTAATATATACAGCTGGACAAAGTGGCTCAACAGTCGATTATTCTAATTGGAATATGTTTAGTCCAACTAGCTTTTTGAATGTGATGCGCCCAGCAGAAACTTTGGCAGTGCATATTTGGAAGGTAAACACTGAAGGAATTATTCCTGACGTAAATCTTGTTTCAGCGGCAACATCGGCTTTGCTCGTAATTGTGGTAATTATCTTTAATTTTGGCGCTCGCTTTTTGGGTAATTGGCTCTACAAGCATTTAACTGCTGCAAAAGTAAAATAAGGAATTCATATGGAAAATTGGCAAACGCAAAAAAAATATATTAAGACTTTTAATAATGAGGAGTGTGCCCTCTATACGCATAATTTAAGTGTCTTTTATGGTGATGCAGTGCAAAAACTGTTTGATGTTAGTCTGGGCTTTAAAAAGAACACCATTACAGCTTTGATTGGTGCTTCAGGTTCAGGCAAATCTACTTTTTTGCGTTCGTTAAATAGGTTGAATGACCGTGTTGCTAGAGTTGACGGCAACATCATGTTTCATGAACTTGATATTAATCAGAAAAAAATCAACGTTTACGAATTGCGCAAGGCGATTGGTATGGTCTTCCAGAAGCCTAATCCCTTCCCGAAGTCAATTAAGGAAAATATTACCTATGCATTAAAGGCAAATGGTGAGCAAGATAAGACAAAATTAAAGCAAATTGTTGAGGAAAGCTTGCGAGCTGCTGCTTTGTGGGATGAGGTCAAGGATAAGCTAGACCAAAGTGCCTTGGCGTTATCAGGGGGGCAGCAGCAACGCTTATGTATTGCTCGTGCAATCGCCTTAAAACCAGAAGTATTATTGCTCGACGAGCCAGCTAGTGCGCTAGATCCTGTATCAACAGCAAAACTTGAAGATACGCTCAAACAATTGCGCAGTAAGTATACGATGATTATGGTGACGCACAATATGCAGCAGGCTTCAAGAATTAGTGACTATACCGCATTTTTTCATTTAGGTCATGCGCTTGAATATGATACAACTACCAATGTTTTCACTAATCCGCAGGGGAAAATTACTGAACAGTATATTCAGGGCAGTTTTGGCTAAAGGAGCATAACGATGAAGAATATCATGGAAGTCAAAAATGTCAGATTAAATTATGGTGATTATGAAGCTCTGCATGGTATTAGTCTGGCATTTCCAGAGCAAAAATTAACAGCATTAATTGGGCCTTCGGGATGTGGAAAGTCAACGTTATTGCGCTGTCTTAACCGCATGAATGACGATATTGACAATATCAAAATTACGGGTGATATTCTGCTTGACGGGCAGGATATTTATCGGCCGCACCTTGATTTAGTTAAACTACGTAAAAATGTCGGGATGGTGTTTCAGCAGCCGACGCCGTTCCCATTTTCTGTTTTTGATAATGTAGCTTATGGCTTAAAAGTTGCGGGTGTTAAGGATAAAGAATTAATTGAGCAGCGAGTTGAAGAGAGTCTGAAACAAGCAGCAATTTGGGAGGAAACCAAAGATAGTTTGGGTCGCAATGCGCAGGATTTTTCAGGCGGTCAGCAGCAGCGAATTTGTATTGCGCGGGCATTAGCGGTAAGACCAGCCGTGGTTCTGCTTGATGAGCCAACGTCTGCTCTAGACCCAATTTCTAGTTCGGAAATTGAAGAAACGCTAATGGGTCTTAAGACTAAGTATACATTTATTATGGTGACGCATAATCTGCAGCAGGCGAGTCGGGTTGCGGATCAAGTTGCGTTTTTGATGAATGGTGATTTAATTGAATCAGGTTCAACTGAAGAAATGTTTTTGGCACCTAAAAAAGAAATCACAAGTAATTACCTAAATGGCCGGTTTGGTTAAAAGTGAGGAATATATGCACGAGATATTTTTAGATGAATTAAAAAAACTGAATACGCAATTTATGGAAATGGGTGTTCTAGTTAACGATCAAATTGACCAAGGAACGCGCTCTTTTGTTGCTCATGATAAAACAACAGCCCAAAAGATGATTAAAGAAGCTGATATTGTACCCCAAGAGACAATTAGAATTGAAAAAAAGGCATTGGATCTAATAGCACTTCAGCAACCAGTTGCCACCGATTTTCGGATAGTAATCAGTATTTTGAAAGCTGCTACTGACTTAGAACGAATTGGCGAAAATGCGATTAGCTTGGCAGTCGAAACTGTCAGAGTAAAGGGTAACCCGCGAATCCCAGAAGTTGAAAAGATTATTTCACAAATGACTCATGAAGTCCGTAAAATGCTAATCGAAGTCTTAACAGCTTATGTTCAAGAAGATGAAAAGACAGCACGTTCAATGGTGGTTCGGCGTGAAGCTATTACTGCCAATTACCAAAAGGCACGCAAAGATATTATTGACGGGATTGAAAAAGATCCTAATGCGGCAGTTGCTTCTGCCAGTTATTTTGTAATTATTAGGTTGCTCAAACGAATTAGCGACCACATTGTTAATCTGGCTAGTTGGGTTATTTATAAAATTACTGGTGAGCTGTTTGAACTAGCGGACCTAAAAGCAGAATAAATGCTTGCGTAAATTAATTAGGCCTGCTATACTTAACAAAGTAAATTCTACCTAAGACTCGGGTGGCGTGATGCCTTAATTTCCCGCCGAGGCCAGAAGATAATGAAGATTTTTGTAAAACTCCATGTCTTTGTGGCATGGAGTTTTTAAGGCCTTATAGGATTTATTAATGAATTTTATGGAGGTGAATTAGATTGAGTAAAGCTGCTATTGCTGCAAAGGAAAAGCTGGTTGATGCTTTTGCCGAAGAACTTAAAGCTGCAAAGGCTATCTTGGTAATTGATTACCTTGGTTTGACTGTTGAAGAAGTTACTGACATGCGTAAGGAACTTCGTGATAACGATGTTAAGATGAAGGTTATTAAGAACACTTACCTAAGACGTGCTGCTGCTAAAGCTGGTATTGAAGGCTTAGATGATACTTTTGTTGGTCCAACTGCTGTTGTTTACACTGATAATGCTGATGATATTACTGAACCTGCACGGATTGTTTCTAAGTACGAAGATAACTTTGAAGTTCTGAACATTAAAGGTGGTATGCTTGAAGGTAAATTGACTTCTAAGGAAGAAATCAAGGAACTTGCTGCTATCCCTGGACGCGAAGGCTTACTGTCAATGCTTGTTTCTGTATTACAAGCTCCAGTTCGCGATTTCGCTTGTGTTGTTAAAGCTGTTGCTGATTCAAAAGACGAAGCTGCAGAATAAAATTATAATTATATCTAATACTGATTTTTCGGAGGATACTTAAATATGGCTTTAGATACTGATAAGATTATTGAAGACTTAAAAGGTGCTTCAATTCTTGAATTAAACGACCTTGTAAAGGCTATTGAAGATGAATTTGATGTTACTGCTGCTGCACCAGTTGCTGCTGCAGGTGCTGGCGATGCTGCCGCTGCTAAGTCAACTTACGATGTTGAATTGACTGAAGCAGGTCAAGAAAAAGTTAAGGTTATTAAGGCTGTTCGCGACATTACTGGTCTTGGCCTTAAGGACTCAAAGGACATGGTTGATGGTGCTCCTAAGAACGTTAAGGAAGGCGTTTCTGAAGACGAAGCTAACGACATTAAGTCTAAGCTTGAAGAAGTTGGCGCTACTGTAACCCTTAAATAGTTACAGTCCAACTGGACAAGCTCATAAGAAACCGCATAAGCTCAACATTTAGAGCTTGTGCGGTTTTTGTTTTGGCTTAAATTCGATCTTATTTATTAAGCCCAGTATTAATTTTAAAAAATACGAAAAATCTTATGTTGTTTAATCTGTGAAGATTATCTTGCTAGATAAATGTTTAGTAATAACTAATAAAGTTATTTTAAAAAAGCGATGTTGTAATCGTATTCTTTAAAATGTTATACTACTCCAGTAATAATTATATTTTGAAGGAGGGAACATGAATAAAAGGTTCTTTATTACTTTAGTTGTGACATTTTTAACAGTGAGTTTTATGGGACTGAATACGGTTAAAGTTGCTGCTGCAGAGCAGACAATCAACCAATCTTCTGCTACTAATACACCAGTTAAAGTTCAAGATTCGAACCAACAACCTGAACAGGCGAATAAAATAGAGCCACAAAAACCTAATAAGGTTAAGTCGACAACGGTTACTGACAATGATAAACTTACTAAGCCAATAGTACAGAAACAAGGCTGGATTAATAAGAGTAATAAGAAGTACTATTATAAAAATAATCGGAAGGTTAAAGGCTTAGTTAGGCTGGGTAAAAATTATTATCTGTTTAACAAAAAGGGTGTTATGCTTACCGGCATGAGAAAAAAACCTAAGTCTACCTCTTACGGTTACTATAAGGCTAATGGTAAGCGCAGTGAAAAGTCACTAGCTACTAAGAAAGCTTATTATTGGATTAAAAAAGGTAAAATTACTGGGATTAAGAATAATGCAAAAGTTATTTGTCAACGCCCAGAATTACCAACTGGTTGTGAAATGACGGCAGTAGCAATGATGTTAAATTTTGCTGGTAAAAAAGTTTCTAAATTTACAGTTGCCAAAAAGACACCGCGCAGCAGTAATCCTGATAAAGGTTTTATTGGTTCACCATATAAAGAATATCCTGGTGGCTATTGGGTTACACCTAAGGGAATAAAGGGCGTTGTAAAACATTATTTAGGTAAGGCCAAAGTAATGACTAGGAGTAGTTTGCAGGCAATAAAGAATAAGTTGCTGCATTCTCACTTAGTAGTTGCTTGGGTTAAAGGCATTGATAACTTTTCTAATCACGCCTTGGCTTTAACGGGCTATCACAATGGCCGGATCTATTACAATGATCCGTGGACAGGTAGTAAGGCCTCTATTAGTGAAAGTAGCTTTGTTGGGCATTGGTCTGGTGATGGTTATCGTGCCTTGAGCTATTAATTCGCGTTGATTTATTAGTTGATATTTATTTTGAAGGGAAAAGAATATGAAACATTACAAACAATTGTTTGCTGGCTTTGCCACAGCAATGATTCTAACAGGAACGACTTCTGGGACAGTTTTAGCGGCTGACACCACTGCCGCAGAACCGACTTCTAGCACACAAGCACCCGCTAATAATCCAGATGGTACTGCAACTAATGGTACAAATGGGAATACGACAGCTGATAGTAATTCAGCACCTGTTAAACCAGCTAAACCAGCCAAGACAACGACTACTTTTAAGGGATTAAGTACTAAGTATAAATGGACTGCTGGAGATAAAATTAGTGACCAAGTTGTCTTGAATAGTGCAGAAAAACGTCCAGTTTATCTGCAAAAGTGGAATGGTAAAAAGTATGTTAATGAGAAAAAATACCGTACAGATGCTAAGGGTAATTTTAAAGTAACTTATCCAGCAGCTTGGTACCACCATTTGCATACAACTTGGCGGTTGTATGCACCTGCAACTAATGATGCTACTGCAGCTAAGAGTAAGAAAATCGGTATTTCAACGGTACGGCGTTACCAAATTCCTAAGGGTTACCGTCAATTGCATATGAAGAGTTTGCATCTTAAGGGTTATTACACTAGTCCATTAGATAAAAGCTTGAACTATGCTTCAACTAGAAGTGATTATGTTAAAGCATTTATTAAGCGTGGTTACCAATATAAGAATGCTGGTACTGCTTGGATTGATTTTACTTCTAAGACTCCGGGAACATCCGTTGACTGTTCAGGATTAATCATGCAATGTATGTATGCAACTGGAATTGATCCATCACCAGCTAATCCAAGATGGCATTCAACTCACGAATGGGGTTGCCGTTCATTTGTTCAAAGTAAGACTTTGCAAACAGTTAGCTTGAACCACTTAAAACGTGGTGACATTATTTTCTATGGTCGACCAAAGCCAGATGTTTACCATGTTGGTATTTACTTAGGCAATAACAAGGCTTTGCATTCATGGCCTAATTGGGGAGTAACAGTAACTGCCGCAAACTTCCAACATTATTATTATGCTAAGCGAATTTTCCCAGTAACGCATACTAAGTCTGTTCACGAAAAAAATTAATTTAGTAAAAAAGCACTTCAATTGAAGTGCTTTTTGTTTTTAAATAATTCTTCTAACAATACCATCGGGATAATGGACTATTTTTGATTGGGTAGAACGAGAATTCCAAAATGCATCGTGTAAACTCGAAACGTCAACACCGCCAGTAGTTGTGTAGGGACTATCGTGCAGGAAAAGTCCCTTGCCTAGATAAAGTCCAACGTGTGCTAAGTGACCGTCAGATCGATCATCAAAGAAAATCAAGTCACCACGCTTTTTATGTTTGTAACTGACACCATGACCATTGTTACATTGACTAAATGTCGTTGAGCCTAAATGGTGACCAATACTTGAGTAGAGATAATTTACAAAGCTGGAACAATCATAGTGGCGCGTATTTTCGTTATAAACAGAATGACCAATCATCTTTTCGCCTTTGGTAATGGCATGTTCTAACTGGCGATTATTGCCTTTTAAGGCATTTAGATTGAACCTTAATTTTGTCCCTTGAAGCCAATAATTTTGGTGATTAAAGTTGAACCGATAATAAGTAATGTTTATGTTAGTATGCGCAATCATATTGGCATGCACCCATTTGTTTTTAAGGCGTAGCTTATTGGTGGTGGTGATTTTGCGAGCGCCATTAGTGTAAGCGGGCTTGTTATACAAGGCTGCATTAGCGTTAACCTTCATCTTGTAATTTAATTTACTTTTAGTGATTAAATATTGATTGAACGCATTTTTGTTTAACCAGCCATGTTTTGTTTTAACAAAAATACCTTTGGTAGTTTTGGCAACTTTAGAATAGTTAATTCGTTTATTATAGTAGCCTTTAGTTACTTTGCCTTTTTGGTTTAGTTTTTTACTGAAACCATAATGAGTTTGAAAGATAACGCCTGAACCTTTTTGCTGATAAATAGCAGGTTTGTGCTTGGCAGCTGCTGGAGTAGTTTGCTGGTTATTATTTTGTACTGTTTGACTTGGAGGATTTGGCACTGCTTCTTGAGTAGCAGCCGTGACTTTAACATTGGCGCTATGGATGCAGGCTGTACTAATTAATAGAGCAATCAAAAAATGCTTGACTTTAATTGACATCTTGGGGTCCTTTCTTAAAAATACAATACACAGTTAATATTTTATATTATAATAGAGTGCGTGAATAATTATTTTTTAAATTAATATTAATGAATAGCTATGTGGGAGGCTGTTAAATTTGAAAACTAGGCGTTGCTTTGCGGGGATTACTGTGATTTTTTGTTTATTGATTAGTGCAGTTATTCCCGTTAAAGCTACCAGTACGGGATTAACTGATGAAAGTGCAATGACGCTACACCAAAAGAAAAAGCAGGTGTACAGTCATTATCAAGCGAAAACCGTTGGTCAGAATGACAGACAAATAATTGCTAAGAAACCCAAGACTAAGGCGAAAGCATACATAGTACTTAATCGCAAAACTGGTGCGATTTTAGTGCAGAAGAATGCTAATAAGCAATGTTTAGTAGCATCAACTGGAAAGTTAATGACGATTTATTTAGCTAGGCGTAAGTTGGCTAATCACCCACATGATTGGCAAAAGCGGCTTAGATTTTCTAAGTCACTGATTAAAATGGGGACTGATCCAAACTTTGATGGTTTTCATGTGAAAAAGGGCCACACGTATACTGTTAAGCAGGTGTTTGAATCGGCAATTATTGATTCCGATGATAATTCAGCGATCCGGCTGGGACAATGGGTAGCCGGGTCAAACCGTAAGTTTATTAAAATGATGAACAAGCAGGCTAAATTGTGGCATGTGAAGGCTAAGTTTACGTCAGCTTCGGGACTGGAAAACGATGACTTAGCACGCTATGGTTACTATGTTAAAGGTGGCCGTACTTCGGGGAATTTGTTGTCGGCTAAGAGTTTAGCAGTTATTGCTTATCACGTGGCTCATGACTATCCTAGTTCAATGAAATATTTTGCAACTGAGTCAATGATGGTTGCAGGGCAGAACTTGGTCAATCAAAATCGGATGCTCCCAGGCAAAAAATACTATCATAAAACATTTAAAGTTGATGGCATGAAGACTGGATGGACGCCGCGTGCTGGCTTTTGCTTTGTCGGCACCTGCGAAAAAGGTGCTGGTTTGATTACAGTTACATTGCACGATAATAACGAGTTTTCTGATACAGTTAAGTTAATGCGCTTTACTTATCAGAATTTAAATAATTAGGAAAAAATGATGATTAAAAAAGTTGGCTTATTAGTTATTGGCTTAATCGCTAGTGAAATTACTTTATTAAGTAGTCCGTTACCAGTCAATGCCAGTGATGAAGTGCCCCAAGCAGCAATGCGTGAACCGATTAGTTATACAAAGTCTTCTGAAATTAAACCGTACCCTAAGCATATAAGTGCTAAAAAGGACCGCATTGTTGTTCCGGTTAAAAAGCAGCGGGCATATTTAAAACGGGGTAAAAAGACACGTTATGAATTTTATGTTTCAACGGGTGCCCATAATTCAACGCCGCGGGGTCATTACCGCATAAATACTTATCGCGCACTGTGGTTTTATTCAGCTAGTGAAAAGATGGGTGCCAGATATGCGGTTGGCTTTTTGCAAGGCGGACTCTACTTATTCCATGAAAATCCACGCAATGTTCACCAGCGAACAATTAAGTCAGTAGCCCAAAAGTTGGGTAAAAAGCCTAGTTCACATGGTTGTGTTCACTTGAGTACTAGTGATGCCCGGTGGTTTTACCATCAGGCACCAACAGGGTTACGTGTTATTATTAAGTAAAATTTATAACTATCTGCTTCTTTTCTTTGCGGGAAGAACAGCTTGAAAAAAATTTCTAGTCCTAAATATATTTGCTAGTCATAAGGAAGATCAAAATAATAAGCACCACAATTATTAATTGTGGTGCTATTTGTGTGGAGATTAAATTAATTATAATAATTAAATACTTGATAATGTATATCTTTTAAATCTTGAGCTAGCTTAGGAGTACGATAGGCATGATGATCAACTAGAGGCTTATTACCGCTGGCACTGGTTAGGACAGAGTTATTATCAAGATCGGTAACATTATAGCTGGCACCGACTTTTTGGTCCCAACTTAAGATATTTAACCAGATCACGCCGTTGATGGTATCCTGACTATCTGCGTAAACCCAGCGGGCTGTCTTTTCCTGGTATTTGGAGTCTGCTTTCAACGAATTATGCTTAACATAAGCGTGCAATTTTGTATAACCGACTTCTTTCTTGCCAACATAGAATTTGGCTGTTGTTTTGGTAAAAATTTCTTTATTGACTTTTTTGGTATAAGTATCATAGTAGTACCAAGATCCCCGCATATTTTTAGGGTAAGATATAATTGGCGCTGAATTAAGATCGGCAGCTGCAGCGGTTTTAGTCGTAATTAGATTATTGGCTCCGATGGCTAACAGCACAGTAGCCAATAAATAAGCGTGTTTGCAATTCATAATATTCTCCTATTATTGATATACCTTAATTATAATTCCTAATATGGATCATGAAAAGATGCAATCTTGTGTTTAAGAAAGTAAGAATTATTTTCGTGAATTTGTTTTTGTTGATCTAGTGTATTTGATATAAACTTTATCTATTTTGAATTATAATAGATAGATATCACAAATATGCTGATGGGATTTTTTGATTGAAAATATTTTTTAAGAAAAGGTGATTATAATCAAAAAGCGACTTTGGAAAATAATTTTAACGCTAATAATCTTTACTTTAGGTGGTTCAGCTATGATACCGGCTGCTCAACCTGAGATAGTTCAGGCGGCGACTAAAGCCGAAATGCGCAAATTCGTTCGCAAAACAATGTCTAAGTATCATGTTCGCGGCTCAGTTGTTGTTGTCCAAGACGGCAAGCCGCAGCAAATTAGTTATGGGTATGCTTTGTATGGTGCTCAAATTGGTAATGGCAATGCCCAAATTGTTTATCCAACTGGTTCTTTACAAAAAGTGGTTACTGGTGCCATGATTATGCAAATAATGAATCAGAAAAAAAGAACTAGTAGCAGCTTTGACCAAAATACCAAGATTTCACGTTGGTATCCAAAGTTAGTGAATGCAAAGAAAATTTCATTAGGCAACTTGTTGACCCATACTTCTGGTATTAAGGCAACGAATACAGAAATTTGGCGTTATCATACCTATTCTGAAAATGCAGCTGTTAATTGGGTTGTTAATAATGCTAATAATTATGCTGCTGGTGAGGTTAATTCATATCATTATAATAATACGAATTATATTTTGCTGGCTGGCATTATTCGGAAAGAAACTGGCAAGTCTTATCAAGCTAACTTGAAGGAACGGATTGTTAACAAATTAGGTTTAAAAAATACTTTTGTTTCTTCAAATATTCCTAAGAATAAGTTGATTGCTTCTTCTTATTACTCTAATGGTGATTATAATTATCGGCATCCGGTTTTAGTAACCAAAGCTTTTGCTTCACAACTTTTGGGTGCCGGAAATTTATTTACTACGCCTAAAGAGTATTATGAAATTCAAAATGGTTTGCTTAATGGTCAGATTTTAACTACTAATGAGTACCATTATTTAACACACCTAGATAGTAAGGTGACTGGCTATTCTGGAGGGCTGCACATTAAAAAGGGTGGTAAGTTAAAAGTTGCTTACGGCAATTTGCACGGCACACACTATGCTACTTGGGTTCAACTGACTGCCAATAATCAGAATGGGATTGTAATGTTTTTGAATCAGACTAATGATAATGCTGCCTCTGAAAAGAAAGTCGGCTATCAGATTTTGCAACGAATTAAGAAGCATACTTTTGTAAAGGGTTAATTAATATTAACAACGATTAATTTAGAAATGAGTAGATAATGGCTAACAAAAAACAAGAAATGTATTTTGCCGCGCAACCGACCGCTGATCATGATGAGCATGTTGTGGATTATCATGTTAACGGTGTTGATTTAAAATTTAATACAGATGCTGGTGTTTTTTCAAAAATGCGGGTCGATTACGGTTCTGGCGTTTTAATCAAGAAAATGGTGGATATTTCTTTTCCAGCTGAAAATATTTTAGACGTTGGTGCTGGGTATGGCCCAATTGGGTTATTTGCAGCAAAATTTTGGCCGCAGCAAACAGTCGACTTAGTTGATGTTAATGAACGTGGGTTAGAATTAGCACGAAGAAATGCAGCCTTAAATCAAATTGAAAATGTGCATATTTATCAATCAGATAGATATAGTTCGCTTGCTGCAACTAAGAAATTCGGCTTAATTGTTACTAATCCTCCGATTAGAGCTGGCAAAAAAGTAGTTTCTGGAATTTTAGTAGGCGCTGAAGAGCATTTGGTTAACGGTGGCGTTTTATTGGTTGTGATTCAAAAGAAGCAGGGTGAACCGAGTGCACGAAAATTACTTAAGGCAACTTTTGGCAATTGTACAATTTTAACTCGTGACAAGGGTTATTACATTTTACAGGCAGTGAAGAACTAATGACGTTTTCAAGTGAAGAAAAGAAAAAGTATATGCAACTAGCCTTTGTGCAAGCAAAAAAAGCTGCTTCCTTAGGTGAAGTGCCAATTGGCGCTGTCTTAGTTGATCCTGCAGGGCAAGTGATTGGAACGGGTTATAACCGGCGCGAATTAGATCAAGACGGGACGCAACACGCAGAAATGATGGCGATTAGACAAGGCTGTGCTGAACTTCATAGTTGGCGGTTAATTGACTGCAGCTTATTTGTAACCTTAGAACCATGTTCAATGTGTGCCGGTGCGATTATTAATTCTCGGATTAAAAATGTTTTTTATGGTGCACTTGATCCTAAAGCTGGGGCTGCTGGTAGCGTCGTTGACTTATTCGCAGTTGCTAAATTTAATCATCATCCACATGTGATTCGTGGTTTGTATCGTGAAGAAGCTAGTCAGATGTTAAAAGATTTTTTTCGTAAAATTCGCCGTCAGCAAAAATTAGCGAAAAATTCAGCAAAGTAGTGGAAAAAATAAGCTAAATACGGTATGATATTTATTGGGCAATGTTTGACCTCTGAAGCGTGTCAGGACCGGAAGGTAGCAGCACTAAGGTTGCTCAGGCATGTGCCTTTTATTAGATATTGATAAACTCTTAACTCTTCTGAAGAGTTAAGAGTTTTTTACTAGAGAAAGATAATCATGGCTTATCAAGCGTTATACCGCAAATGGCGACCACGCACCTTTGATAGTGTTGTCGGTCAAGAAGATATTACGAATACTTTGAAAAATGCGATTAAGCGCGGCACAGTTTCGCATGCTTTTTTGTTTGCTGGTCCACGCGGGACCGGTAAGACTTCGTGTGCCAAAATTTTTGCGAAGGCCTTGAATTGTACTAACCTGCAAGATGGTGAACCTTGCAATGAGTGCGCTAATTGTTTAGCTGCCGATAAAGGAGTAATGCCTGATATCATGGAAATTGATGCCGCTTCTAATAACGGTGTTGATGAAATACGCGAGATTCGGGACAAGGTTAAATATGCGCCGACACAGGGCAAATACAAGGTTTATATTATTGACGAAGTCCATATGTTATCAATGGGTGCTTTCAATGCTTTACTAAAAACCTTGGAAGAGCCGCCAGAACATGTTGTCTTTATTTTGGCAACAACGGAATTACAGAAGGTACCAGCAACAATTATTTCGCGGACGCAACGCTATAATTTTAAGCGCATTGCTCAAGTAGACCTTGAACAGCGAATGAAGTATATTCTGGATCAAGAGCAAATTAAGTATGATGATAAGGCATTAGCAGTAATTGCCCAAGTAGCTGATGGCGGGATGCGGGATGCACTCAGTATTTTGGATCAATTGCTTAGTTATGAAAAAGAAACCGTCAATTATGAGGATGCGTTACAAATTACGGGTTTTGCTGCTAAAGAAAAGATTGAAGCGATTTTGCTGGCGCTTTTAGAGCGGGATGCCAGTAAGGCATTGACTTTAGCACAGACAGAATTACAAAATGGTGCTAGTTCTAAGAATATCTTAGATGAGCTGATTGATATGGCAACTAATGCTTTAATGATTGTTAAAGCTGATGGTGTTAATCAGAGTAACTTTTTAAGTAGTGATTTTATTAAAAAGATTGCGAATGTTCCAGCCCAACGTTATTTTCATTTAATTGCGGCAGCTAATACCGCACTAAATGATTTGCGTTACACCAATCAGCAGCAGATTCCGTTGGAAGTTTTCTTAGTTGCTAGTACAAATGATGTGCTGCCCCAAGCGGCTGCAACAGTTGGCGCACCAGCTAATAAGGCTAATGATGGTGGGACAGATCTGCAGGCTGAAATTACAGCTTTGAAGAAGCAGGTCGTTGATTTAACCGAACAGTTTTCTAAGTTAGCGCAAATGCCAGCTAACTATAATAGTGACCAAATTTATCATATTGACAGTCCTAGTTCTAAGCCGCAGTCTAAGGTGCAGCATGCGGCTCCAGCTAAACCTAAGAAAAAGAAAGCAGCAAAGAATACTGCTCGTGCTAATGAACAAAACCGTCAGCAAGTCTATCATGTACTTGAAAATGCAACTAAAAAAGATTTGCAGGCAATTAAGGATGTTTGGCCGGATTTACAATCAGTCTTGGCGGTTTCACAGCGAGCATTGCTTGACGTGTTGGAACCTGTGGCAGCAAGTCCTGATCAAGTAGTGATGAAGTGCAAATATACCTTATGGTTTGAAAAAGCTAGTTCAGATGATGACCTTTTGACCAAGCTGACAGGTGAAATTGCAAAATTTACGCAGCATGATTATGAGATTGTGCTAGTGCCGGATGAGGATTGGCTTAAAGTACGACAAGATTTTATTAAGACACATGGTAAAGAACTGGTTAAAAAGCAAAGCACAGTTGCCAAAGAACCACTTGCAACTGAAGAAAATAATGAAGTTGTGACGAAGGCCAAAGATTTATTTGGTGATGCAGTCAATATTAAAGATTAAAGGAGAAAACAATGAGTAGAAAACCTAATTTTGGTGCAATGGGCGGCATGGGTGGAATGAACATGCAGCAAATGATGAAACAAGCTAAAAAGATGCAGGAACAGATGATGCAAGAGCAGCAAAATATTACCATGCAGGAATTTGTGGGTAAATCCGCTGATGACTTGGTAGTTGCAACTTTTAGCGGTGATCGTAAGTTAAAAGATTTGACAATTAATAAGGAAGCAATTGATCCAGATGATCCAGATATGCTGCAAGATTTAATTATTGATGCTGTAAATAAGGGCTTAGCAGAGATTGATCAGGCAACACAGGCAAGTTTAGGAAAATATACGAAGGGTATGATTTAATTGCAGTATCCAGCACCAATTGCGCATTTAATTGAATCCTATATGAAATTACCGGGAATTGGTGAAAAAACAGCGACCCGCCTTGCTTTTTATACATTGGACATGCCGGATGATGATGTTTATGATTTTGGTGCAGCGCTTAAAGAAGTTAAGGAAAAACTGCATCGTTGTTCAATTTGCGGTAACATTACTGAGCAAGATCCGTGTATTGTGTGTACGAATTCTGAACGTGACCAATCGACAATCATGGTGGTTGAACAGCCTAAAGATGTTATGGCATTTGAAGAAATGGGCGAGTATTCTGGCTTGTACCATGTTTTACACGGGGTTTTGTCACCGATGGATGGTATTGGGCCAGAAGAGATTAATATTAAGTCTTTGATTGTCCGCTTGCAGAAGCAGGATAGTGTTAAAGAAGTAATTTTAGCCTTAAACTCAACGCCTGAAGGTGAATCAACGGCAATGTATATCAGTAAGTTGATTAAACCAGCTGGTATCAAAGTAACGCGCTTAGCTGCAGGTCTGGCGGTTGGCAGCGATATTGAGTATGCAAATTCGATTACCTTAAAACGGGCAGTGCAAGGGAGAACATCGATCTAATGGCACGGAATAAAGTTAAGCAAATGGGCGATGACATGTTAGTCACTGTTATTGAAAAATTACAGGATGAGATTGCAGTACAAAAGAGTTTGGATCCGACAACCTTAGATATGTCGGAAGATAATGTTATTGCCAGTAAAATTTTGCAGGCTAAATATTCATTCTTATATAATGAAGCGCGTCATCGACATACAAGATTTAGTGGTTATACTAATGCAATTTCTGAATAAAAAGCTTACGGTTGTAGGCTTTTTTATTTTTACTAAAATAAAAAAGTGCTGGGGGTGTTCAGGTAACGATAACTTCTGTAGAATAGAAGTAAGGAGAGTTTTTATGGGAAGTTACTTCATTAGTTTTGAAGGTCCTGATGGGGCCGGTAAAAGCACAGTTATTGCGCAGGTTGCTGCTAAAATCGCACCAAAATTAGCAACACAATATCTTGTGACGCGCGAACCTGGTGGCTCAAAAATTGCGGAGCAGATTCGCCAGTTTATTTTGGATCCAAAAAATGACAAGTTGACAGCTAAAACTGAAGCGTTGCTTTATGCCGCTTCTAGAAGTCAACATATGGCGGAAACGATTATTCCGGCGTTGGCAGCTGGCAAGGTTGTTTTTTCTGATCGGTTTGTTGATAGTTCATTAGCTTATCAAGGCATGGGTCGTAATTTAGGAATTGCGGCGGTTAAACAGATTAATGATTTTGCCACTAGTGGTATTGCCCCTGATTTGACGCTCTTTTTAGATGTGCGACCAGAAGTTGGCCTCGCTAGAATTGCTAAAGATCGCTCTGGTCAAGAGGATCGCTTAGAACAAGAAAAATTAACTTTTCATCAACGAGTTTATCAAGGTTACCAGCAGGTTAATGAGCAAGATCATGAGCGAATTCAGGTGGTTGATGCTGAACGTTCGCTTGATCAGGTTGTTGCCGATTGTGTTAAAATTATCGCAAACCATTTACCACCAGAATTGCTAAAGGACTGATTTAGATGAAGTTAATAATTGCAATTGTTCAAAGAGAGGATGCTAGTCGGTTACAGCACGCCTTTATTCGGGAAAATATTCGGGCAACTAAGTTGGCGACAACCGGTGGCTTTCTTAGTCAAGGCAACACTACCTTTATTGTCGGAATCGATAATGAACATGTGCAGGAAGTATTGCGGCTGATTAAGACAGAATCCAAATCACGTGAGGAATATATGAATCCGAATATGGTTATGACCGGTTTTGATATAAGTAGCCAACCCATTAAGATTACGGTTGGTGGCGCAACTTGCTTTGTGTTGCCTGTGGAAGAGTTTAAGCAATTTTAATGACAATCGATATTACAAAAAAGGGCGCTAAAGAAGCAGCCTTTTTAGCGCGGGCATTTACGCGCAAACAATTGGCACATAGTTATTTGTTTGTTGCTGGTGATGAGGAACAAGCAGTGAATACTGCTTATTGGCTTGCTTGCTTATTTAATTGTACAGGTGAAAAACGTCCTGATGGCACATGTCAAAATTGCCGGCAAATTATCTCGGGTAATCATCCCGATGTTTTACTTGTGACAACAGAGGGTAAGCAAAGCTTGGGCATTGATCAAATTCGACCGCTAAAAGAAGAACTAGCTAAGAGCCCAGTGCAAAGCAGTTGTCGGTTTTTCATTATTAATGAGGCACAAAAACTAACTTTATCTGCAGCTAATGCTTTGCTCAACTTATTAGAGGAACCAGTTGCTCCGGTAGTGACGGTTTTAATTACCAATAATGCAGATCAAATTTTGCCGACAGTTCGTTCAAGAACGCAAATTATTAATTTTAACAACGCTGAGCAAGTTGATGACAAGACGTCCCTGTTAATTCAAAATGGCTTTACTAATGATGAAATAGCAGAGCTAAATGATACGCGTAATTTAGACCAATTGGTTAAATATTTTTATCAAGAAATGCTGGAAGATAATTCCTTAGCAGTAGTTAGTGCGCATAAGTTGGCAGAATTAGCTAAGAGCAAGGTAAGTCAGAATTATGTTTTATTATTATTAAAAATGAAAGCGCAAGCAGAATTAAGCAATGATAATCAGGTAGTTGGAGCTAAGATGCTGAAAGATTTAGTGCAAATTGACAAAATGCGGTTTAGCAATGTTAGTTTTCGCAATTTATTGGATTATCTTGCTCTGCAATGGAAACGGTAGGTGGTTTGATGGTGGATTCATATTCAAAATTACAACAGCTCCATGATTCAATGGTTAAAATGACTAAGACAATTGAAAGCCTGGAAAATGATATCTTAGATACATTAAAAGAAAATACCGAGCTTAAAGTTGAAAATCAGTTATTACGTGAAAAAATGGATAAGATGACGAGTGCAAATACGCATAATAGTGCGATTAAGACGCAGAGTGGGCTTGAATCACTGCGGCAAATATATAATTCGGGTTATCACATTTGTAATATGTATTATGGATCGCACCGTGACCCAAGTTCAGATTGCATGTTTTGCTTAGACATTCTTGATAATTTTGGTGAAAAAAAGAAAGTACATTAAAGGACGGATAATATGCAGCGGCAAAGTAGTTATGCTCAAGATCAGGGCAAGCTTTATTTAGTACCAACACCGATTGGTAATTTAGAAGATATTACAATTCGGGCACAGAAGATTTTAACTAATGCAGACTATATTGCAGCTGAAGATACACGTACCAGTGGGATTTTATTAGAAAAAATTGGTGTTCATAATCGGATGCTGTCTTTTCATAAATATAATTCTAAAGAGCGCGCACCTGAATTAGTAAAATTGATGCAGGAGGGGGCTGTAATTGCTGAAATCAGTGATGCGGGGATGCCTGTGATTTCTGATCCAGGTTATATTTTAGTGCAGGAGTGCATTAAACATGATATTCCAGTTGTGCCACTTCCGGGACCATCGGCGTTTACAACGGCTTTGATTGCATCGGGGTTTGATGCGCAACCATTTACTTACTATGGTTTTTTACCGCGCAAGGTAAGTGAACAGAAGCCGTACTTTGAACAGATGAATATTGCTCATGCAACGTCGATTTTTTATGAAGCACCGCATAGATTGGTTAAAACCTTAAAAAATATGAGTACAGTTTTGGCAGCAGATAGGCAAATTGTTGCCGCACGAGAATTAACTAAAATTCACGAAGAATTTATTCGGGGAACAGTTAGTGAATTATTTGATTATTTTACTGTGAATACACCTCGAGGTGAATTCGTAATGTTGGTGTCACCAAGTACAGCAACACCGAAGCAATTAACTTGGCCAGAGCTGATTAAGCTAGTTGATGAGCTAGTTGCTAAAGGCGAAACTAAAAAGTCGGCAATTAAGGAAGTGGCTAAAAATAATAATGTGTCTAAAAATGAACTTTATGATCAGTACCATCAAAAATAGGAGGGCATTAAATGAAGTATAGTGAACAAAAGCACATTGAATTTTATGAATGTGATGAAAACCAACATTTGAAATTGCCAGCAATGGTTGATTTGATGATGAGTGTATCAGAACATCAACTTAGCAAGGGAGATGCGAGTACTAATGCCTTGACTGCACGTGGTTTGGGCTGGGTGGTTACCCAATATCATATTGAGGTGACAAATTTGCCGCAGCCTAATGATCAGATAACAGTGACAACAAATGCTGTTGGTTATAATCGTTTTTTGGAATATCGTGATTTTACTTTTAGCGATAATCAAGGTAACGAACTAATTAAGGTTAAGAGTGAATGGGTACTGTTTGATTTGAAAAAGCGTAAAATGGTAGCTACTGATGAAAAAATGATGACCGAACTAGGGATACCACTACTTAAAAAATTACCACGTTTCCCTCGTTTGCGGCCACAAAAAGAATATCAAACCAAGCAGCAGTATCGTGTTCGCTATGATGACCTTGATACTAATCACCATATGACGAACGGTCATTATTTTAGCTGGTTTATTGATACTTTACCGCGAGAATTTTTGCAACAGCACTTAGTACAAACAATTGAGATTAAATTTAATCAGGAAGTAACATATGGGCAAAAACCGTTTGCCTGTGTTCAGTTAGAGGATAATGAGGACGGTATTAAGTCATTTCATCTAATTGAAGATGAGGCAGGCAATTCTAGAGCCGTTTGTGAACTAACTTGGCGGCAAATATAATATAATTAATTGAGCATGGCTGGTCGTCATGCTTTTTTAATGAGAGGAAGTGCAGGCCAATGATTTCAAAAGAAACTTTCAAACTACAATTGCGGGATCTAATTCTATTAGGGATGGTTGTAGCAATGAAAATTATTCTTAAACAGTTTAGTATTGGCACACAAGTCGTTCATATTAGTCTGGATTTTATCGGTAATGTGCTGCTAGGATATTTGTTTGGCCCTATCTGGGGAGCTGTTGGTGGTGGTATCGGTGATTTAGTTTCTTCCGCTTTTTTTGGTAATCAAGGTGGCTTTTTTGCCGGTTTTACGGTGAGTGCAATGCTGGGACCGGTGATTTATGGGCTATTACTTTATCGGCAACCGATTAAAATTGGGCGGATTGTCGTTGCTACTATTATGGTAACGGTGATTATTAATTTGGGCTTGAACACATTATGGCTACATCTTTTATATGGCTTAGACTTCAAGGCAGCATTGCTGCAGCGAGGAGCTAAGGAACTAATTGTTCCTTGGATGCAAATGTTTGTAACCTACTTTGTTTTGCAAGCTCTTTCTCGTGTTAAAATAAGAAAGTAGATTTTTTAAAAAGGGAAAAGTAATTTGAAATGAAAATATTAAGTGTATCAACGGCAACTAATCATTTGAGTGTCGCGTTGAATGACGGCCAGACAGTGATCATAGAAAAAGGCGAACAAGATGAGCGTAATCATAGTGAGCATCTTGATCCGTTAATTACTGAAATCTTAGCAGCTAATAATTTGCAATTAAAAGATATTGATCGTTTTGCTGTTGCAATTGGGCCAGGATCTTATACGGGATTGCGGATTGGGATTACTACTGTTAAAATGTTTGCCAGTATTTTGCATAAGGATGTTGTTGGCATTTCAACTCTGCAGGCATTAGCTGCAAGCTGCGAAGATAAGGATACATTAATTGTAGCGGGAATTGATGCGCGCAATGATAATTACTTTGCTGGAGCTTACCTTAATCAAAACGGGCAACCTGTTAATGTAATTGCCGATGGTCATTATCAGATTACAGCTTTATTGGCTGCAGTTAAAGAGTATTTGGTTACTAATGAAATAGCTAAAGTTGTTTTTATTGGTTCAGGTTTTACTAAGCAGGAAGAATTACTTAAACAATTACCGGCATCGTTCAGTTATGGTACAGATGAGCAAAATATCATTCACGCTGGCTTAATTGGCAAGTTAGCAGTAACTGCAGAACCAACTGCTCCTGATCAACTGCTGCCACGATATTTACGCCGTACTCAAGCCGAAGTAGATTGGCATAAGAAGACGGGACAACCATTTGCACCAGACAGTAATTATGTAGAAGAAGTTTAAAAATATTAATTATTTTTGAGATCAATTCGTTGGCCGTATTAATTGCGATCAAGAGGTAGTAAAGAATGGTTTGCTGGTGTTGAAAATGCTGCCAGAACGGAAAAAGAAAGGGATTAAGTTTTGAATAAACAAAAAGATATTCGTATTTTAGCTTATGAAAGTTCCTGTGATGAAACTTCAACTGCAGTAATTAAAAATGGTCGTGAGATTGAGAGTTTAATAGTTGCTACTCAAATTAAAAGTCACCAGCGCTTTGGCGGTGTAGTGCCAGAAGTCGCTAGTCGTCATCACATTGAAGTAATTAGTCAGATTACGACAGAAGCCTTAGTTGAAGCAAATATAAATTGGAATGATATTGATGCGATTGCTGTAACTTATGGTCCTGGACTTGTTGGCGCGTTATTAATTGGCGTTAGTGCGGCTAAGGCAGTATCAATGGCAACTGGAATTCCGCTAATCGGCGTTGACCATATTATGGGGCACATTATGGCTGCACAGTTAACAGATGAGATTACGTATCCAGCTTTGGCTCTGCAAGTTTCAGGTGGGCATACCGAAATTGTTCTATTAAAGGATCCAACTCATTTTGAAATTGTAGGTGATACGCGCGATGATGCCGCTGGTGAAGCTTATGATAAGATTGGTCGAGTTCTCGGCGTAAAGTACCCAGCGGGTAAAACAATTGATGAATGGGCCCATCAAGGTCAAGATACTTTTAACTTCCCCCGGGCAATGATGGAAGATAATGATTATGATTTTTCTTTTTCTGGATTAAAGAGTGCGTTTATCAATACTTGTCATCATGCTGACCAAATTCATCAGGAGTTGAATAAGTATGATTTAGCTGCAAGTTTTCAAGCAGCAGTTGTAGATGTTTTGGCTCATAAAACTATACGGGCAATTAAGCAGTATCAGCCTAAGACCTTTATTATGGGAGGCGGTGTGGCTGCTAATCTTGGCTTGCGTGACCGCATGCAGCACGAAATTGCGGCATTACCATCAAAAATGGCGCCTAAAGTAATTTTACCTAGTCTTAAGTTGTGTGGTGATAATGCAGCAATGATTGGTGCAGCGGCTTATAATTTGTATAATGAAGGTCAATTTGCAGATTTAACATTGAATGCAGACCCATCGTTAGAATTACCATATGCTAAGAGTATGTTAGAATAAAAACAAATTAAAAAAGACGAGGAAATACTTAACTTCTTCGTCTTTTTTGTTATTCAAAATTATCTAATTTGGCTGATGCCTGTTCCCAAGCCATTTCGATTTGGCTGTAATTTAAGTCTGCTGTTGTTGGAAATAATAATTTTGCTTTATTTAATTCTTCCTTTTCCCCTACACCAATTGATAAGCTGCCAGCACTATTGATTGCATTAATTCCGGCAATCGAATCTTCAATGCCAACGCAATCTTTTGGCTGCACGTCAATTTCTTTTGCAGCTTGAAGAAAAATATCTGGTGCAGGTTTTCCAAGTTTAACTTCATTTGGGTTAGCTATTGCATCGAAATCTTGCCGTAAATCTAATTTTTCTAAAATTAAAGGAGCATTTAAACTTGCAGAAGCAAGAGAAAGCTTGACATCATGGCTCTTAAAATCATTAATTAATTTTTGGATTCCAGGTAAAATATCTTTTGGAGTTAAGTTGTTTAGTAACTTTTGATATGTTTGATTTTTTTCAGCGGCTAATTGCTCAAATTGTTCTTTGCTAACATTAATATTTAAAAAATTCAGGATAGCTTTTAAGGAATCTGCTCGACTAACACCTTTAGTTTGTTGTTCCAATTCATTAGGTAAGTTTAATGAAAAGTGATCCTTAATTAGTTTACGCCATGCTTGAAAATGATAAATTGATGTATCGGCAATAACGCCGTCTAAATCAAAGAGAACGCCTTTCATGCAAAAACTTCCTTTCTTCTGGTAATGGTGTTTGATTTAATATCTGTTCAATTTTACTGAAGTCAGTATCGGAAATATTAATAAAGGGTAGCATGGTATCTAGTTGTTTTAATGACATTGAACCCAAATTATCTAAGTTTGTCTTGTCTTTAAGAAATAAAAATACTGAATTAATTGGTGTCAGCTGTGTAAGTAACTCTGAATCACTCATTAATAATTTAACTGGCATATTTAAAGTATAATATTCAATATAGCTATTTTGAGGTATAAAAGTGATATTAAATATACCGTTTGTTAAAGTTAACTCGTCATTCTTCTTTAATCCATTAACTTTAATACTACCTTCTTGATAGTTAGGTAACTTTAAATTAACTGTTTGTCCAAACGGAACTTCAAGTCTCATTTTTACGGTATGATTTTCGTCAGTTTCCAATTGATAATCTACTTTTAATTGACCATAAGAGCTTTCATAAAAGCCAATAACATGTTTTAAGCGATAGTCAAATTGTGGTGAAAGCAGGACATTTTGATAACCATTTGTTTGTTCTCTAAGTCCCAAAACATATTTGTATGCCCACTGCATAATTGCCCCAATGGAGTAATGATTTAACGAATTCATTCCTTCAGGATTCATTGAACCATCAGGTAATACAGAATTCCATCTTTCCCAAACTGTCGTTGCTCCTAAGTTAACTGCATATAACCAACTTGGAAAATCTTCATTTAAGAAAATTTGCGTTGCCAGTTTATGATACCCATTATCTGATAAGACCTGACAAATTATTGGCGTACCAACAAAGCCTGTTTTAAGATGATTATTATCTTTATCTAGTCTAGTAATCAAGTCAGTTACTACTCGCTTCTTTTGGTCTTCTGGAACTAAATTAAAGTATAGAGCTAATGCGTAAGCAGTTTGGGTATCAATTGCTAACCGACCATTTAGAGTAATGTATTCTTTACGAATTGCTTCCTTTATTTTTTTAGCCTTTGCTAAATATTTATCAGCTTCGTCTGTTTTGAGTTTAAGTATTTTAGCTGTTTTGGAGACAATTAAGGTTGAATAATAGTAATATACTGAAGCAATAAAGTCCTCATCTGTTTTGCCAGTTGGAAGTGCAGGATTTTCACCATCTAGTGAAAGCCAATCTCCAAATTGAAATTGACCAGTCCATAGGTTTGATGTTGAACTGTGAGCATTAATCCAGTCAACCCATGCTTTCATTCCTGAATAATTTTGTCTTAAAATTGCAGGATCACCAGTAGATAAATATGCTGTCCACGGAATAATAGTAGCGGCATCGCCCCAAACGGCAGCACCACCATCATTGGCACCCATAGCTGGGGCGTACATTGTTAGCATACCATGATGTTCGTTTTGTTCAATCAGCATATCTTTAGCATATTTTTTAAAGAAAGCATAACTGTTCATGTTTAAAACAGCTGTTTCTGAAAAGACATCCGCATCTCCAGACCAGCCTAAGCGTTCATCACGTTGAGGGCAGTCTGTTGGTACATCCATAAAGTTGCTCTTTTGTCCCCAAAGAACATTTTGAAACAAACGATTAACTTTTGAATTATTTGTAATAATGCCGCCAGTGATTTTCATGTCAGAGTACATAACATTTGAGCGAAAATCAGCTGCAGAAATCGGTTTAGTCAATCCCGTAACTTTGACATAGCGATAACCATAGTAAGTAAAGTGAGGCCGCACCCATTTTTCTTTGCCATCCGATGTATAAACGAAACTAGCTCTGGCCTCACGTAAATTGTCGCGATAGAAGTTACCGTTTTGCAATATTTCTCCCATTTGCAATTTAACAGTTGTTCCAGTAGGTTCGTGATTTAAGAATTCTGGCCAACCTGCATGGTTCTGACCAAAGTCTAAAACAGTTTCTCCTTTTGGAGTATGGATAATTTTCTTAACTGGTAAAAATTCATGACTCTTAATTGGCAAACTTAGGCGATCATGCAAAGGTGCAAATGAATGATCAATTTCTACTGCTGGTTGCCAATTAGTAATGGCGATTCTGTCATCATAATCTTCACCATAATAAATTGCGGATTTAGTGATCTTCCCAGCAGTTGTTTGCCATGAATGGTTGCTTAGTATCACATCACTTGTACCATCTTGGTAGTTAATGTGTAGTTCAGCTAATGCCATTTGTCTTGAGCCGTAAATATTATCTTTACCACCATCGAAGCCAAAATTTCCTTTATACCAGCCATCACCAAGAGAAATTAGCAGTTCTTGCTGTAAGTTATTAGTTACAAGATTGTCGATATCGTAAGTTTGGACTTGGATTAATTTATCATAGGCTGTTACACCAGGAGCAAGAAATTCATTACCAATTTTTTTACCATTAAGGTAGGCTTCATATAAACCAAGACCAGTAATGTATAATCGAGTACTTTTAATTGGTTTTTCAATTTTAAAATGTTTCCGCAATAGTGTATTTTGTAAATTACTGTTTGAGTTACCAATCCATTTACCTTTAAAAATTTCAGACATTTTTCCTGTTTCAAAAAATGTTGAACCTTCGCTAATTTTATCGGCTTGCTTTAATTGAACGGTTACTGTGTAGCGAGTGCGAGGCTTTAAGGGGATAGTCTCATCAAAAACATTATTGTCGTAACTTTGCCAAGATGAATCAAAAATAGGACTATCTGTTTTAATAATTAATCTTTTTTGAACCGAATCAACTTTGTTTTCAACTTCAGCGCTAAATTCTATTCGAATACTATTGCCAAAATCAAAACCAATTGGTTCATGCATATGATTGATTGAAATTTCTAAAATTTGCATTTCCTATCACATTTTCTTTTATAGTCTGGTTTCAAAGCGACCGCAGAATGGATCAACAGGATTATGACCCAAGAATTTTTCTTTACCCATTAATTTCCGTAAAACCGCATCGATGGTCACATCATTTCCAGTATAAGCATTGATATAAGTCGAAACCATTGGAATATCGAACAGGTGATATGGATTGCACATTGATACAAAGACAGTTGGAATGCTGCGCATAAACCAAGGTGCATCAGCTGCCATTAGGTGAATCCAATCAATTCTGGTTGTGGTTTGATTGCTAGCCGTTTCCACATTTGCAATGTATAAGGCAAGGTCGAATTTGTTCTTTTCGTCTTGCAGACCGCCTTCAAACACTTCATAAAAGTCTAAATTTTTTCGGTCAAATACTGAAACTTGAAATCCAAGTGCTTCCAACTTTTTCTTGAACTTAGCAGTTACTTGGCCGCCTTCTTTAAAGCCACCATCATCAGTATCGCCTAAGACAACAAGGCGTAAGCGTGGATATTTTTGAGGAGTGATAGGCAGAATTTGGTCCCTATCTTTAACTAAAGTTACAGATTTTCTAGCAACTTCAGCAGCAAGCTTTTCATGTTCAGCCAATTTCAGATCAAACTTAGCTGGTACTGGTTCAAGTAATTCGCAGTTGGTATTCATTACTTTTTGGGCAACTTTGGTGGCGATTATTCGTGTGACTGCTTCATCTATTCGCTTTACTGAAAGAGTACCGTCATTTACTGCATCTTTGATAAATTGATAATCTTCATCAATGTTTTTATTGAATAAAATCATGTCAATTCCAGCGTTAATTGTTGTTGGCAGAGCTTTGGAACGAGGCATGATGGCATTGTAACCAATCATTGGAGTTGCATCAGTAATTGTTAAACCATTAAATTTTAAAACTTTACGTAATAAACCATTAATCAGCAATTTGGAAGTAGTGGCTGGCCGTAAATCCTTGTCTTCAATTCCTGGCTCTAATTTTCGTTCCCAAGCAGGCTGCATGATGTGAGCAATCATGATACTTGGCAGGCCATTTTCGATTAAATGATGATAAATTTGACCATAAGATTCCATCCAGTCTTCAGCGGATAAAGAATTAATTGAACTGAGTAAGTGTTGATCACGCTCATCAACACCATCACCAGGGAAGTGTTTAGCGACAGGAATAATATTATTGTTTTTCAAACCGTTAATTTCTGCGTCAGCCATTTTGATAACAGTGTCTTCATTACTGCCAAAAGTACGTGTGTTCATAATGGGATTACGAAAATTCTCATCAAGATCAACAATTGGCGAAAATGACATATTTCCACCAACTTGTTTGGCTTCATATCCAGAAACATCGCCAAGATTATAAGCTGATTGCGGATCATTAGTTGCAGCTGCCTGCATTGGGCGAGCAAACCAAGTGCCTTCACTGATTAAGCCATTACCACCAGCTTCAAGATTAGCAGAAATAAATAGTGGAATTTCACTTTCTTTTTGAATGGTTTCAATTTCATGCTGTAATTTTTTAGCTTTATCAGGTCGATACATAATTCCACCTGGTTGATATTTATTGATGAAGTCCTTTAGATTAGTTGTATCTTCATCTTGACCAATTACGAAAAACAACTGACCTATCTTAGCATCCATTGTCATGCTTGCAACTTTTTTTTGAACAAATTCAATTTGTTCAGTGGTTAAATTGTAAGGCTTTTTAGTTAAATCTGTCATAGTTTACCTCTATCCATTGTTTAATAATTATTGAATTTAGGTTTAGTTTATCTTACTGTTTAATAGTATGCTATCGTTAAAAAACACAAGAACTGTGTTTATTTCACAGATTTATAGTATGGCTAAGAGGGAAAAATTTGACTAATAAGCTAATTAATTATTTACGTACAAAAAATCATCAGCGAAGCTGGGATGATGTTTTTGCAGAAATTAAAGATAATGGGAAAATAGCTCATAGAGTACGAATGATAGATTGCGAGCCAGTATATCAATTTTATGATACGTATTCGGATGATTTAATTTTGAATAGTAGTGCAATTACTATCTCTCTTCAACCAGTTGAATCATTTATTCCTTTTCATATCCATGATTATGTGGAAATTATGATTCCACTAGTTGAAGACTGTGAGATTGTTTTAGAGCATACTAAGATTAAAGTTAAGCAAGAGGATATTATTTTCATGGGTAACCAGACAATTCATCAGGTTAAACCAATTAGCAAGAAGGGAATTGTTATAAACATAGCTTTAAAAGCCTCGGCTTTTTCTTTAAATGAACTGAATTTTTTGCAAGCAAAAGAGAGTAGTTCGGCAATTTCAAACTTGCTTTTTTCTTTATTATCGGATGAAGAGTATGGGGAAGGGCGTTACAGCTTATTTGAAATAAATCATAATCAAAAGATAGTCGACTTAGTTTATGACATTATTGGCGAATACTATTTTCCAGAGATTCAATCAGATCAAATTATTAAACTGGAAATGTTGACTTTGTTTTCTCGCTTAATTCGTCAAGTCAATTACTCTGATATCAAGGTAAAAAGTAATCAGCGCCAAAAGAACAATCTTCTTTCATTATTGCTATATATTGAAAGAAATTATAAGGACATCACTCTTACAAAAATGGCAGATAATTTTGGCTTTAATCCCAATTATTTGTCTGATTATTTGCAAAAGCACACCGGGAAAACATTTATCAATTTAGTTCATTTGCAACGAGTGAATGTAGCAGCAAGGTATTTAAGCTATACAAATGCGTCTATAGCAAAAATTTCTAATAAAGTTGGTTATGAAAATCCATCATACTTTTATAAGATTTTTAAAAAATATTTTGGTATGTCACCGGCTGAGTATCGAAAAGAAATTAAAAAATAGCTCTGTTAACGGCTTTAGTGGCATATATAATGCCGTACTTTTTAATTATTTATGTGATTAAGATTTAAAATGAATCTGGGAAATGAATAGATTATCTCTGATTTTTGAATATAGCTATCTACAAATTAAAATAATAAACTTAATTTGTCGTTGAAAGCGTAAACAAAAAGGAGATAAAATGGAAAAGAAGAAATTAACTGCTGCAGTTGGTATGCTGAGCATGAATTTAATGTTAATGTCGACATCAACAGCTGGCTCTGCAATAGCTGCAATTGCAAAATCATTTCCAAGAGAACCAATTTCTAAGGTTCAATTAATAGGCTCAATTCCACAGTTAGGACAAATTATTGCGACTGCATTTTTTAGTTGGCTTGCTTTTAGATTTACACGAAAGAACATGGGTGTAATTTCAGTTGCAATAACTGCGATTGCAGGTTTAATTCCTGCCTTATATAGCAATAGCTTAAATTTGATTTTAGCATGTATGGTTTTGCTGGGTTTTGGTACAGGTGTAATTAGTAATGTTGTTCCAGTTTTGATTCAGGAAAACTTTGATGGTGAAGATCGTGCAACCGTTATGGGTTGGTCAGCTGGTGCAAACAATATAGGTATGATGTTGTTTACATTTTTAGGTGGTATGCTTGGTGGGACAAATTGGCGTAATCTATTTTGGGTTTATGGAATAGGATTAATTATTTTTGTAATTGCATACGTTTTAATTCCTAAAGATAAAAAGTTGGACCAAAGTAAAACTGAAAATAGTGGTAATAAAGAAAGTGTATTTTCACTTTTGAAGAGTTTAGATCCCTTTGTTTATTTTATTTACTTAATAACGTTCTTCTTATCAATTGCAATGATGACTTTTTTAGCTAATCAATCTATTTGCCTCGCTAGTCAAGGTAAAGGTACTGCTTATACAGCAACTGTTATAGCTGTTGGTAATATCGGAGGGATTATAACTGCGGCTGTACTCACTTATATAAGAAAACTTACTAAAAATGATACTATTGCCTGGGGATTCATTGCTTTTGCACTTTCTTTTGCTTGCATTATTTTCTCTACTAACGTAGTTATGCATGTTTTAGGAAATATGTTTTCAGGTATGGGAATTGTGATGGTTAATGCCACTGTTCCATTCGAATTGTCAACTTTAGCTGATCAAAAACACTTTACTGTGGCAATTTCAATTAATACATTGGTTTCATCTATTGCAGGAATGATTGTTCCTTTGATGCTTGCAGCAATTAAAATTCAACCAGGATTCAATTCTTTTATCTTTGGAATTTGTATTTCTATTGCTGTGGCAGCAATTCTCTTTGTTACAAGATTTGGTAATCAAATTGCTAAACGAGCAAATTAAAAAATCTAATTATTGTGAGGTAAAATTATGCAAATTAAAAAATTTAATTTAAATAAAAATAATCCTGATGTTACTTTAACAGCATATTTATTAGATGATTCACATGAAATGCTTAAAGGAACACCACGGCCAGCATTAATTATTTGTCCAGGAGGAGGATATTTTAGTTGTTCTGATCGTGAAGCTGAACCTGTTGCAATGTATTTTGCTAATCAGGGTTACCATACTTTTGTACTTAGATATACAACTTATGCTAAAGGTAGTTTAGCTATGCCAGATTTATCTAAGCCATTACCAGAAAAGAAAGAATCACAATATCCGAAACAAATACGAGAATTAGGACAGTCAATGTTGCTGATAAGGAAGAATGCTGAAAAATGGCACATTGATTCTAAAAGAATCGGAGTGTGTGGCTTTTCAGCAGGCGGCCATGTTGCAGCATTGTATTCAACTGTGTTTAATGAGCCAGTTCTGACTGATTACTTGGGAGCTACTGCAAAAGAATTACGTCCAGCAGCCACAATTTTAGGCTATGCGATTACTGATTATCATTTATTGGATCAGGATGTAAAAGCTAAAAAGAACTCACCAATGGATTATGCATTTATGAAAGCTTCAAATGTTGCCTTTTTGGGTCAAGAATTTCCTGATGAGGAAACAGAATGGAAAGTGAGTCCTGTTGATCATGTCGATACTGATACACCTCCGTTCTTTATCTGGACGACTGCTACTGACCCTTTGGTTACGCCAATTAATTCTTTAAACTTAGCAAAAGTATTAGCAGAACATAAAGTTCCTTATGAAATTCATATTTTTGGTGAAGGTGGTCATGGATTAAGTTTAGGTACTCAAGCGGTTGCCGAAGCAAAGTCACAAATAAATCCAAAAGTTGGTCAATGGACGACTTTGTGTACTAAATGGTTGGAAAAATATTTTGCCCTTGATTTACCAGAAAAAAGCGATTTTGAAAAAATGCAAGAAAAAATCAAGTAAATAAAAGTGTGCGTTTAAAGCACACTTTTTGTTATGAAAGAAGTACATTTCAATGAAAAAAGAAAATTGGAATAAAGATTGGTATTTTTGGGAAGATAAAAATTCGTTTTCGTTAGTTTGGACAACTCCAGATAATGCACAAAAAGTTACGCTACCACATGATGCAATGATAATGGGTAAACGAAATAAGAATAGTAGTAACGGTGGGAATACAGGCTATTATGATGGCGGAACTTTTGTTTATACGAAAGACCTATTTGTTACACAAAATCAAATTAATCAAAATTTTATTTTGAATTTCGAGGGAGTATATAAAGATGCTCAAGTTTTTGTTAATGGTCAGTTAGCAGGTCAAAATCATTATGGCTATTCGAATTTCTATGTTTATTTAAATGATTATTTAAACTTTGATAAGCATAATGAAATACGTGTCGTGACCAAATCAGGTGCAGAGCCCAACAGTCGTTGGTATTCTGGAGCTGGTATTTATCGTGACGTTTATTTATTAACTAGTGGTAGTACTTATATTTGCTCTGATAATATTTTTGTTAAGACAAGATCAATTACGAATTCACTTGCTACTTTGCAAGCAGAGATAACGATTAATAATACAGGATATAAGAATGAGTTTTGTTTACAAACAATTGTCTATGATAACGAAAACAAAGTAGTTACCAAGGAAGAATCTCAAGTAGTCCTGTTTGCCAATGAAAAGCGAAATTTAAGACAGCGATTGTATGTTAATCAACCTAAATTATGGGATGCGGAACATCCGAACCTATATACAGTGGACTTTAGATTATTAGAAAATAATGATTTGGCTGATGAAGAAAAAGTAGTTACAGGTATCAGGCAATTAACTTTAGATCCCATTAATGGACTTGCAGTTAATGGAAACTCAGTTAAGTTAAGAGGTGCTGCAATTCATCATGACAGTGGTTTACTGGGTTCTATGACATTACAAAAAAATTCTTATCGTCAGATATACTTACTGAAAAAAGCTGGCTTTAATGCTATTAGAATGGCTCATCAACCGGCTGCACCAGCACTTCTTCGTGCTTGTGATGAATTAGGAATGTATATTTTGGATGAAACTTTTGATATGTGGAATCGAAGTAAATCTGATTATGATTATAGCCTTAATTTTTCTTCTGATTGGCATAACGACGTAGCAGCAATGGCTAAAAAGGACTTTAATCATCCTAGCGTTATTTTGTATTCTATTGGTAATGAAATTCCAGAGATTGCAACTGATCAGGGGTTGAAAATTTGCGAACAAATCAATAGCTTGATTAAGAAACTTGATGATACAAGATATACTCTTGCCGCTATTAATGGTATGTACACTGTCGGAACTGATTTGTTGAAAATCATTGTTAATGTTACATATAAGCAAGAAAAAAAGAAGTTAAGTGATCAAAATGTAAATGAATTTATGACATATATGGATAAGTATCTTGATCAAATAGTTACCGATCCAGCTATTTCTAAACAAATTAAAAAGGTAGCTGCTCAAATTGATATAGTTGGTTATAACTATATGGGAGCAAGATACAAACAAGATAGTGATTCTTATCCTAATCAAATTATGGTAGGCAGTGAAACTTATCCACCAGAAATTGCTCGTAATTGGAATAATGTCTTGAAATTATCACAGGTAATTGGAGACTTTACTTGGACTGGTTGGGACTATTTAGGTGAGGCCGGTGTTGGCGTCCCTAGTTATCATTTTGGTGATGGTGGCTTTGGTGCAAAATTTCCAATTTTAACTTCTAATGTTGGTGATTTCGACTTAATTGGTTTTAGAAGACCTATCTCTTATTATCGTGAAATTGTCTTTGGCTTACGTCAAGCTCCATATATTGCAGTACAGGACCCACATCATTATGGAAAGCAAGTTCAGTTAACTCCATGGATTTTGAGTGATACCGTATCAAGCTGGTCATGGGATGTACCTGAAAATTCTAAATTAATTGTGGAAGTCTATAGCGGAGGAACTGAAGTCGAATTATTTTTAAATGGTCATAGTTTAGGAAGAAAGCCTGCAGGAGAGAAAGTTAATTATCGTACTTTGTTTGAAACAAATTATGTTAAAGGCGAATTAGTTGCAGTATCTTACGATAATGGAAAGGAATTAGCAAGGACAGAGTTACTTTCAGCTCAGGGAGCTACACAATTGAAATTAAAACCTGAGACGTTATTTAATCAGTTAGATTTTCATGAGAGTCATAATCTATCTTATATCGATGTGAAGCTAGTCGATGATCAAGGAACAACGATAACAGATGAAGATGTCCTGTTCACTGTTGAAGTTGTTTCAGGAAATGCAAAGATTTTAGCAGTTGGTAGTGGAAATCCTAAACCTATAACAGAATTGAATAATAAGAGTAGTAATACTTATCAGGGTAGAGCATTAATTATTATAGAGCGAACAGGAAAAGAAGTGGTCAGTTTGAATGTGAAAACTGAAACTGGATTATCCATAACTACACAACTATAAAGGAGTTTCTAATGATAAATTTTAAGGTTAATTCAAAAGAGCAGCGTAGTTTTCCTCATTATTGGGAATTATGTGTTGGTAGTAGTCACGCATATACAGCTTTAAGGGCTGACTATCAGAAACAATTGGAGAAAGCACATCGAGAGTTAGGATTTAAATATGTGCGTTTTCACGGTATTTTTGATGATGAAATGAGCATCTGCACAGAAATGACCGGGTTTGATGGAATTTCACATGGTATGATTTATAATTTTGAAAATATTGACACTATTTTTGATTTTTTGCTTTCAATAGGTATGAAACCTTTTGTAGAGTTAGGGTTCATGCCTGAATGTTTGGCATCTAGTAAAGGAAAAATATTCCCTTACGGTGGTAACAATTCTATGCCTAAGTCTGATGAAAAATGGCAAGAATTAATTAGTAAATTTATCAAACATGTTTTAAAAAGATATGGCACAGAAGAAGTAGAATCTTGGTTTTTCGAGATTTGGAACGAACCAAACTTACCATTATTCTTTGCGGGAAATAAAAATGATTACTTTCATTTGTATGAAATAACTGTAAGAGCAATTAAAGCGATTAATGGTAATTTAAAAGTTGGTGGTCCTGCAACTTCCTTTAATTCATGGATTCCAGAGATGATAGATTTTTGTGAAGAAAATGCTGTACCTTTAGATTTTATATCTACCCATCATTATCCAACAGATGATCCACTATGGAAAAGTGGAATGGATATTGAAGAATATTTTAGTAAGACACACGGTGGAGATGCAAAATATCCGCGAGGTGTTCTTAAAGAAATGACGCAAAAAACTAAGCAGCAAGCAAAAAATTATCCGCTTTATTATACGGAATGGAACGTATCTGCTATGCTTGGGGATAGCATTCATGATGAGCCTTATGCTTCTGCAATGATTGCTAAGACATTGGCTGACAATGATGGCTTAGTTGATGGCTATTCATTTTGGACTTTTTCAGATATATTTGAAGAACAATTTCAAAAGCCAAATGTATTTCATGGTGGTTTTGGTTTGCAAACATATCAGGGTATTGCTAAACCTGCATATCGAATTTTTGAACTATTCCATCAATTAGGAAATATCCGTTTACAAGTAACATCTTCGCAACCTGAAGCAACAGCTGAGATGTTAGCAGTAAAGAAAAACGGAGCGGTTCAGTTAATTATATATAATCACAATGTACCAACAGAAGAAATAAGTGACTTAGAAATTTTAATTGATATAGAAAAAGATTATAATCAAAAAGTAAGCTCAATTAGAATTGATGATGATCATGCTAACGCAAAAGGATATTGGCAAGAAATAGGGGTGCCTGAGTATCTTACTTTAAGCCAGATCAAGGAATTAGATGAAGCATCATCTTTAAAAGTTGAAAAACTTAATTGTGAGAATGGAAAAATTAAAACGGTAATTCCTGCTAATGGATGTATGTTTATTACAATAGAAAATTATTTTGATTGATTTAACGAATTGTTTTAGAGGTTTAGATTTGTTGCTTTTCAAATAAATTAACTGCATAGTATAATTTTGCTTTTTTGCTCTGGCTGGTAATGACTCAGCTGGAATGTTAATTAGGGATACCTATGGTCCAAATATGCCAGGAACCGAAGCAGGCTCTGTCTTTTATTCTGGTAAACATGTTGCTTATGTTATCGCTGATAATAAATAAAATTAATTGATAGCAAGTTTAATGATCAATAAAATTTAAAAATCTCGAAATTAGTGTAGCTAACTTTGGGATTTTTTCTTTCAGTCAGAATCCCAACTTTTTATCTGTTCCAAAATTTAGTCAAAATAAAACCCTGAAATCAGGTTGTCCTAATTTCGGGGTTTAGATTGTAATTTACTTTTTGTTATTCAAAATTATCTAACTCGGTTAATGCCTGTTCCCAAGCTTCATTGGCCTTATCTAATTCGGTCTGCGTGGCCGTTAGGTCCTCTTGCAATGGTCCTAATTTGCCAAAGTCAGAAGCAATGTCGGGATTAGCCATTTGGGTTTGAATGTCTTGCTCTTTTTGTTCTAATTCTTCAATTTTGGCTTCAACATCTTCTACTTGACGTTGCAATTTGCGTTTTTGCGAGTCGCGTTGCTTTTGCTCTTGATAAGATAGTTTAGTGGAATTAGCAGCTGTTGTTTCTACTTGTGCATTCTGATTAGCGGGAGTTACGGTATTAGCAGCAGTTTGTTTAGCCTGTTCATCTAAGTAATACGAATAGTTACCTTCGTAAATTTGGGCATGATTATCTTTGACGGCAACAATCTTGTTCGCTAGTTGATTGATAAAGTACCGATCATGGGAAACAAAGAGCAAGGTACCGTCGAACTTTTGCAAAGCTTGTTCTAGCACTTCTTTAGCTTCAATATCCAAGTGGTTGGTTGGTTCATCCATCAGTAAGAAGTTATTGTGCTCAAGCGACAAGACAGTTAGAGTCAAGCGGGCTTTTTGCCCACCGGATAATTGGCCGACAGTCTTATCAATATCTTTAGCAGTAAATAAAAAGCTAGCAAGGATTGAGCGGACATCACGCTCAGGCATTGTTTTGTGTCTATCCCAGATAGTATCAAGAACAGTTTTCCCCTGTTCTAAGCCCTGTAATTCTTGGTCGTAATAGCCGATATCAAGCGAGGCACCGTATTTAATAGAACCAGCTTTGGATTTTAATTCCTTCATAATGGTCTTAAGCAAGGTTGATTTACCAATGCCGTTAGGACCAATAACAGCTACTCGATCACCCTTGTTAATTTGAAATGAAATATCTTTAACCATTGTCTTAGTAGGGTAACCAATTGTTAAGTGGTTGAGAATGAGTACTTCCTTGCCTGATGGTCGTTCACTTTTGAAATTAATTCGCACCTTATTTTTGTGTTTCGGTGGCTTAATTCGTTCAATTTTTTCTAATTGCTTACGGCGGCTTTGTGCTCGTTTAGTAGTTGTTGCCCGTACAATATTTTTTTGAATGAATTCCTCATCTTTTTTAATCTTATCTTGTTGTTTTTCGTAAGCTTCTTCTTGTTGGCGGTCGCGAAGCTCACGCTGTGCAACGTAATTCGAATAGTTACCTTTAAAAGGTGTCAATTTACCAAATTGTAATTCGAAAATTTGGTTGGCTAAGTGATCTAAAAAGTACTGATCATGAGAAACAACTAAAATTGCACCAGCATATCCTTTAAGGAAGTTTTCTAACCAATCTAATGTATCAAGATCTAAATAGTTTGTGGGCTCATCAAGCAGCAATAGTGGTGGCTTGCGTAATAATAATTTAACAAATGCTAATCGCGTTTTTTCCCCACCAGAAAGACTGCCGATTACTTTAGACCAAGTCGTTTCCGGAAAGTTAAAGCCGTTGAGAATGCTCTTAATATCTGCTTGATAAGTGTAACCGCCTTGCTGTTCAAAGTTAAACTGCATCTGATCATACTGCTTAAGTAAGGCTTTGTCTTCAGGATGATTAGCGATTTTTTCTTGCATGACAGCAATTCTTTCACCTATCTTGATTAGTTGCGTAAAAACCTCCAGCATTTCATTCCAGATTGTTTTATCTTCATTTAGACTATTTTCCTGAGCAATATAACCAACGTCGATTCCCTTATTAATGGTAAACTCGCCGTGAGTTGCATCTTCTTCACCGGTCATAATTTTAAGTAGAGTGGTCTTGCCAACTCCATTGGGACCAACGAGTCCAATCCGTGCATTTGCATCAATTGAAAAGTTGACGTGTTTAAATAAAGTATTGGCACCGAATTGTTTTTCTAAATCGTGTCCTTGTGCAATTATCATATTTTTCACCTAGAAACCATTTTAGCATATTATTTTGACCTGGTGAAAATTCATCATGGAAAAGACAAAAATAAGTCGTACATTACAATTATGCACGACTTATTTCAAATATTAATTTTCAGCAGCTTGTTGTCCGGCTAAGCGACCAAAGGTTTGAGCATGACTTGCGGCTAAACCAGGAATTCGATCTGGATAACTACCAAAGAAGAAGCCACCACTGGCATTTCCAGCTGCATAAAGGTGTTGGATGGGTTCGTAATCTTGGTTAAGAACTTCCATTTTCTTATTAATTCTTAAGCCATCAAGTGTATCTAGAACACGACCACCTAAAATACAACCATAATATGGTTTCTTCTCGATTGGTGTTAAGCGGTAAGCTTCTTTACCAAAGTCTTGATCAATATTGGCTGTTACTAAATTATTATTACGTTTAACAGTATTAACTAAATTTTTAACTGGCAAATTTAATTTTTGCGCTAGTTCTTCAATTGTATTAGCTTTAACAACTAGTCCTTTTTTAACATATTGTTCAGTATCAGCCATCAATTTTTCAGCACTAGCCATATAACCAGGGAAGCCTACTCTAGCACAACCTAAAGTATGGAATTGTTTTGCATATTCACCATAATTATCATCCCAGATCATTGCATAGAGATAACCGGGTTGTTTGCTTGCAGCATTGACGATAAATTGATAAGGAACAGATTCATTAGCAAATCTTTTACCACGTAAATTAACTTTTAATAAAGGATGACTGCCAAGCCAAAGCCAATCTTGATAGGTATCTGTTTGAACATACATGTCTTCGGTCTTTTTACCTACAGGTACTAGTCCACGGTCAAAAATACATTCAGCAGGTTCTTCATCTTTGATAGCACCGATTTCTATTGCAGCAGTAATACCTTTACCTGTATTACGAGGACTATCATTATAAACATTCTTCTTTAAAGATAATGGATTCCATTTTTTAAGTAATTTTGTATTCGCAGCATATCCACCTGAACAAATAATTACACCTTTAGATGCATTAATTTGGATATCTTGATTTTCTTGACTTCTATGGGCAATTACACCAGTAACTTGGTTATTTTTACTTATTAATTTAACTAGTTCTGTGTTAAATTCCAAATCTACACCCATTTCGGTTACTTTTTGAATAAACCATTTGCCATAAGAAGTAAAAGTCTTATCATCAAAAGTTGGATCGTTCTCTGTTGCAAAGCCTTGATATGCGTGGCCTGTCACCATAGCATCTGGTTCTGCTCGTAAATGAGCACCATGAGGTTTCAGAATATTATCTTCAACCCAGTTAACAGCTTCAGCACTATGATCAGCCCAATGATAAATTAAGCCTTCATCGACATTGTGTTGGGCAAAAGCTGCTAAATATTCGACTAAATCATATTTATTAATTGTCATGTTTGCTCGCTTTTGCGCATTAGTTCCAACTCCGGCTAAGCCAACACGTAATAGGTTAATAGAATCTTCTTTTTCAATGACAGTAACTTTGGCACCTTTTTCAGCTGCGGCAGCTGCGGCCATCATACCAGCATTTCCCGCTCCTACTACTAGAACTTCTGTATTAATTTCTTTCATTTTCAATTTGCCTTTCATAATTAAATGAATTATTTTAAGTAGCGTAAATAAATATCGATATTTTTGTAGCGCTTACATTGATAAACATATCACAATAAATATATCGCGTGAAATTGGAAAATATAATTGCTAATAATAAAAACTTATGAATGGAAGATAATTATATGAATTTTGATCATTTAAAAATATTTATTAATTTGGCTGAGACACTAAATTTTTCTAAGACTGCAGCTTCAATGAGTGTTTCTCAGCCAGCAGTGTCACAGGCAATTCACTCGTTAGAAAATGAAATTGGTTTTACACTATTTCAACGAACTAAGCGAGAAGTAAAGTTAACAGTAAGTGGGCATATGTTTTATACAAAAGTTCAGCTTGCTGTTAAAATTTTAGATAAAGCCATTTTTGAAAGTCGCGAAAATTATCAGCGTGAAAAAAGTTCATTGACAATTGGCTTAACTGGGACATCCTTTGAAGCTCATATTTTGCCTAAGTTGATTAGAGATTATTGTCAATTGAATCAAGATATTAGGGTATATGTAGAATATTATGACCATAATCAATTAAAACAAAATTTAATTCAACAAACCTGTGACGTGATTTTTACAACAGAAGATGATGTAGTAGATTATAAAGAAATAGCTTATTACTCTTTAATAAAGGGAAACTTTAGTGTAGCAGTTCCATCAAATAATTTATTAGTCAGAAATAAAAAAATAAAACTTGATATGTTGAATAATCAAAGAATTATTTTATTTGTTAACAGTTGGTGTCCGCCTGAACAATTAAAATTGCAAAATTTAATAAAAACCTCTTGTCCAGATGCTGAATGTATTATTGTTAATAATTTTGCAGCAATCGATACGATGGTTGAATCAGGTTTAGGTATTGCCGTTATACCAGATTTTACTGAATACGAAAATCATGAATTTTTTAAAATCATTCCGTTAGATTATCCTGTTTCATTGTCATATGGTGCAGTTGTTCTTAAACCACCAGTTTCGATTAGTGCTAATAGTTTTGCTAAATGGATAATGAAAAAGAAACTAGATTAAATATTAATAAATTGTTATACTCCTAGTTCTTAATTGCAGTTTAACTAAAAGCTTGGTGTTTGTCTGGAAAAATTAGTTAAGTGGCTACATAATGCAGTTAACTAGTTATTGTGGTTAGTTAAGTGGTAAAAATAATTATTTTATTTATCTGCTAGTAACGCTTATTCACTAGGATATCAGGCTTTTTTGTGGTAAAATTTACAAGATTGTGAAAAAAACATTTGCAATAATCGTAATTTTATAGGTAAAATAATACTGATTGGTGCTTAATTCACAAACTAAATGTGGGAGGCTTTTTATAAAAATGGAAAAAATCAAAATTCCTACGGCAACAGCTAAGAGATTGCCGCTTTATTATCGGTATTTAATCATCTTAAATGAGAGCGGCAAAGAGAAAGTTTCTTCAACCGAATTGTCTGATGCTGTTCAAGTTGATAGTGCATCAATTCGACGGGACTTTTCTTACTTTGGTGCTTTAGGTAAGCGTGGCTACGGTTACGATGTTAAGAGCTTATTATCGTTTTTTAAAAAAATCTTGAACCAAGATACGCTGACTAATGTTGCTTTAGTAGGTGTGGGTAATTTAGGTCACGCGCTGCTTAATTACAACTTTAAGCGCAGCAATAACATTCGGATTTCTTGTGCATTTGATATTGATCAGAAAATTACAGGTAAAATTTTAAGTGGGGTTCCTGTTTATAGTATGGCGGAACTCAATAAGCAATTAAGTGATCAACAGATTTCCATTGCTATTTTGACAGTTCCTTCATCTACTGCTCAAGCGACGGCTGATGAAATGATTGATGCCGGAATTAAAGGTATTATGAACTTTACGCCGATCCGTCTTTCTGCACCAAGCGGGATTCGTGTGCAAAATGTTGATTTGGCAACGGAATTACAAACGTTAATTTACTTTCTTGATTCTGATAAGGATAGGAATAAGTAATTATTGATCAAGGCTGTTGCACCGAGATAATTAATATGCAAATTACTAATGTTGTCGATCCAGAAGTAGTAGCCGTATTGTTTTTAAGGAAAAATAATACGGCTATTTACTTTATATGATCGAGAAAAATGAAAAATCAAGAATTAAATAATAAAAGAAAATTATTGTTAGGCTATACTGTATCAGGTTTTGGTGACCAGTTTTATACTTTTGCGGTACCATTACTTATTTTAGCGTTTAATCATTCACCAGTGACAATGGGTTTGCTAACGGCAACAGAATATTTGCCAACCGCACTTTTCGGCTTAGTGATTGGGGTTTTGTTTGATATCTATAATAAGCGGCGCGTGATGTTAATCACGCTGCTTGCGCAAATGGGATTGGTATTACTAATTCCAATCATGATTTTTAAGCAGTGGCCTTTTTGGTGTCTTTTGACAGCAATTTTTGTTTTTGGTACCTTTGATTTATTGTCGTGGGTGGGTTATCAGACCATGCTTGCAGAATCATTATCAGCAGAAGAATTAGCTCAGGTTTCTGGCCAAGTAGGTTTAGTTTCATCAATTCAACGAATGTTGGGGCCAGGAGTTGCTTCACTTATTATTAATGTAATGGGTTATCTAAGTGGTTTCTCACTTGATAGTGTTAGCTTTGGCTATCTGGCTTATATAATTAAAGACGTTCATGAAGATGATGTTAGCCCGAAAACGCAAAATATTAAGGATAAAATTACTGCTGGTTTGAAGTTTATTTGGCAGAATCAACAATTGAAATGGTTAATTGCTGGTTTCTTTGTTGCTAATCTTGGGTTTCAGGTAGTAGTACCGATGTTGACTTTTACGTTAAAGCAGTATCTTAAAGTATCAGTCAGCATGGTTAGTGTCTTTTTCACGGCTGCTGCAATTGCTAGTATTCTAGCCAATTTTATTTATTTGCATTTTAATCAAAAAATTAAGCTAGGCCTGCAGCTAATTATTAGTGGTAGTTTGATTTTAGCGGGTTTTATGCTGATGTTGCTGCTTAATTCACTGCTAACGGTTACGCTAGGATATATATTGGTATCCTTTGGCAGTGTCTGGTCACAGGCGAACTTCTTTACGATAGTTCAAGCATTAACTAAAAAAGAATATCGCGGGATGGTAACTTCCGCTGCAACTACTCTAACTAGAATTATGGGAGCAGTGATGGCTGTGGTCAGTGGCTTTCTTGCTAAAATAGATATTCATTTAATTTTTATAACAGCTGCTAGCATGATGCTTATTTCTATTTACATTATGTGTGAAAAGCATCTAATTAAATTAACGCTATAATAGAAATGGTTTTGCATAAAAAATATATTTTTTAATAGAAGAATATTGCTATAATAAAGCTTAGTGATTAAGTTGCTTGTACATGAGGTAAATAAATGAAGAAAAGATCAAGGATAATAGCGATACTTACTGCTATTATAATGAGTGGTTCTCTTGTTTTAACTAATACTAGTAATTATCTTAGTCAGCCAGTTTCAGCTGCTACTAGTAAAAGTAAAATTAACCAGCACCGCAGTAAGCAAGTTAAAGGAAAACGTGGGGGCATTGGCAATACGCTCAAACCTCAAATCGGTACGCGTCCACAAGATAATTTGTATTTAGCTGTTAATTCTAAATGGCTAAAGCAAGCTAAAATACCAGTAGATGGTACTCGTACTGGTGCTTTTGATGAGCTTTCGACTAAGGTAAATACTGAATTAAGTCAAGATATGGCAGCTTTTGCTAATGGCAAAAAGCCACTGCCGAATATTCCTAATTTTGCTAAGGCTGTTGCTTTATATAAGCAAGCTCGAGATATGGATCAGCGTAATCGCGATGGTGCTGGACCAATTAAACAGGATTTAGCAGAACTAGAAGACATTAAGGATTTTGCTGATTTTAATACTAAAGCAACAAAACTATTTAATGAAACGATGCCGCTGCCAATTGGGTGGGATGTAGAGCCTGATTTGAAAAATGCCCGAAAGAATGACCTCTACTTTGGCGCCGCTGGAACATTTTTACCTGATACTACTAGCTATCAAGATGCTAATGCAAAAGAGTTACTCGATATTTTTAAAAAACAATCTATTAATCTATTAAAATTAGCCGGTGTATCAGAAGCTGAAGCAACTACCTATGTTGAAAATGCGCTTAAGTTTGATAGTAAGATAGCGCAAAATACTAAGTCAGCTGAAGATAGCGCCGAAGTGACTAGCAATTATCATCCAATGAATGTCAAAGATTTTGAGGCGAAATTTAGTGACTTTGATATGGCGGGCTTTTTACAAAGAGCAATTGGTAAAGAACCTGACCAGATTATTGTCACGGATCCGAACTTCTTGAATAATGTTAACAAGTTGCTCAATAAGGATAATTTCGCTGAAATTAAAGGTTGGATGATCGTTGAATTCATTAATGGTGTTGCAGGAAATTTGTCACAGCAATTTATTGACGCCAGCGCACCATTTGCGCAAGCAGAATCTGGTCAAAAGGAATTGTCTTCAACTGCAAAACAGGCATTTGCAATTACAGATAGTGATTATGCTGACCTAATAGGTGAATATTATGGCCAAACCTATTTTGGTTCTGCTGCTAAAAAAGATGTCACTAAGATAGTTAAGCAAATTTTGAAAATTTACGAACATCGTTTGCAAAAAAATAAGTGGCTGTCTAAGTCAACCAGACAAAAGGCAATTGCTAAATTAAAGACAATGAAGGTTAAGGTCGGGTACCCAGGCGATGTTACCGACTTTTATGATGATATAAAAGTGGTTCCGGCAAGCCAAGGTGGTAGTTTGTATGCTAATCGAAAAGCAATGACTATCCAAGCCCTTAAGGAAAGCATCTTAGAGTTAGATGAACCTGTTAATCGTGATGATTGGTATTTCACTGGCGATGAAGTTAATGCAGGCTATAATGATGAACAAAATGATATCACTATTCCTGCAGCTATCTTGCAAGCACCATTTTATAGTAAGAAGCAAAGTAAGGCTGCTAACTTGGGCGGTATTGGCGCAGTTATTGGTCATGAAATATCTCATGCCTTTGATAATAATGGTGCTAAATTTGATAAATATGGTAGTTTGCATAATTGGTGGACTAAAAAAGATCATGCTGCATTTAATAAGCGGATTAAGGCAGAAATCAAATTATTTAATGGTATCAAGTATGGCGGTAAAAAGGTTAACGGTAAGCTGACAGTATCAGAGAATATTGCCGATCAAGGTGGATTATCTGTGGCCATAGCAGCTGCTAAGAAGGATCACGTTAGTTTGCGTGAACTTTTTAAAAATTATGCTCGAATTTGGCGGTTAAAAGCAAGTCCAGAAGTGACTCAAGGCTTACTCGCCACTGATGTTCACTCACCTAATGCCTTGCGAGCTAATGTACAAGTACAGTGCCAACCGGACTTCTATAAGGTCTTTAAAGTTAAGAAGACGGATGGTATGTGGCTGCCGCCAAAAAAGCGGGTACTAATTTGGTAATATTTCTTTTTGAGTTATAGTAAGATGAACCCTGAAATTAAGATGAATTAATTTCTAGGGTTTTTATTATGGTTAAATTATTTTACTAAGCTGATTGCAAACGGCATTCTAAGTTTAACTAGTAAAAACAATATTTTGCGCACATGTAATAGTTTTACACACTGTTTTTTACAGTTTTAATTTAAATTAGATAGTATTTGATGATGATAAGAGCAAAAAATTAGTTGAAAAATGGATAAGAAAAATTTTAATTATATGCGACGTGATGCGAGTTAAGAACTTGCAAAAAATAAAATTAGCACTTTTTTGCCTAAAGTGCTAATTTTTTCTTGCATTTTTTGGCAAAAGAGGTTATTATCATATTTGTAAGTTAGCACTTAGCTAATAAGAGTGCTAACTACTTAATAACAATAATAAGATTTAGCAAAATTAATTTTAGGAGGCAGTCATGTTACAACCAATCGGTGATCGCGTGATCGTAAAAGTTAAAGAAGAAGAAGAAAAGACTGTAGGCGGCATCGTCTTAGCATCTAATGCTAAAGAAAAGCCAACTGAAGGCGAAATCGTTGCTGTTGGTGCAGGTACTTATGCTGAAAACGGCGATAAGATCCCAATGACAGTTAAAAAGGGCGACGTTGTATTATATGACAAGTATTCTGGTACTGACGTTAAATACGAAGGTGAGAAGTACTTGGTCCTTCATGAAAAAGATATTTTAGCAATTGTTGAATAATTAAGGAGCGAATGAAAATGGCAAAAGATATTAGATTCTCAGAAAATGCAAGACGTTCCCTCTTAAAGGGTGTTGATAAGTTAGCTGATACTGTTAAGACGACCATTGGTCCTAAGGGACGCAACGTTGTTTTGGAACAATCATACGGCAACCCAGAAATCACTAATGATGGTGTTACAATTGCTAAGGCAATTGAATTAAAAGACCACTACGAGAACATGGGTGCTAAGCTAGTTGCTGAAGCTGCACAAAAGACTAATGATATTGCCGGTGATGGGACAACTACTGCAGTTGTTTTAACCCAAGCAATTATTCGTGAAGGGATGAAGAATGTAACTGCTGGTGCTAACCCAGTTGGCGTTCGCCGCGGAATTGAAAAGGCTACTAAGGCCGTAACTGATGAATTGCACAAGATTAGTCATACAGTTTCTTCAAAAGACCAAATTGCCCAAGTTGCTGCCGTTTCAAGTGCTTCTAAAGAAGTTGGTAATTTAATTGCTGACGCCATGGAAAAGGTTGGCAATGACGGTGTTATTACCATTGAAGATTCTCGTGGAATTGAAACTGAATTATCAGTTGTTGAAGGGATGCAATTCGATCGTGGTTACCTGTCACAATACATGGTAACTGACAACGACAAGATGGAAGCTGACCTTGATAATCCATACGTTTTGATTACCGACAAGAAGATTTCTAATATTCAAGATATTTTGCCATTGTTGCAAGAAATTGTACAACAAGGTAAGTCATTATTGATTATTGCTGACGATGTTTCTGGTGAAGCTTTGCCAACACTGGTATTGAACAAGATTCGTGGTACTTTCAATGTTGTTGCTGTTAAGGCTCCTGGCTTTGGTGACAGTCGCAAGGAACAATTGCAAGATATTGCTGCTTTAACTGGTGGTACAGTTATTACTGAAGACTTAGGTCTTGAATTGAAGGACACAAAGATTGAACAATTAGGTCAAGCTCGCCGCATTACTATTACCAAGGACTCAACTACAATTGTTGATGGTGCTGGTTCTGATGCTGCTATTAAGGATCGTGAAGATTCAATTAGAAAGCAAATTGAAGAAACTACTTCTGACTTCGACAAGAAGAAGTTGCAAGAACGTTTGGCTAAATTAACTGGTGGTGTTGCAGTTATCCACGTTGGTGCTGCTACTGAAACTGAATTGAAGGAACGTCGTTACCGCATTGAAGATGCCTTGAACTCAACTCGTGCTGCTGTTGATGAAGGTTATGTTGCCGGTGGTGGTACTGCCTTAGTTGATGTTGAATCAGCTGTTAAAGACCTTAAAGGTGATACTGCTGATGAACAGACTGGTATCAACATTGTCTTACGTGCTTTGAGTGCACCAGTTCGCCAAATTGCTGAAAACGCTGGTGAAGATGGTTCAGTTATCTTGAATGAACTTGAAAAGCAAGACAACGAAGTTGGTTACAACGCTGCTAATGGCGAGTGGGAAAACATGGTTGAATCAGGAATTATTGACCCAACCAAGGTTACAAGAACTGCTTTACAAAACGCTGCTTCAATCGCTGCATTGCTTTTAACCACTGAAGCTGTTGTTGCAGAAATTCCAGAAGACAAGCCTGCTGCTGATCCAAACGCAGCTGCTGGTGCCGGTGCTCCCGGAATGATGTAATTAAAAGATAAATAATAATTAAAAAAGTCGCTCGTTTGAGCGGCTTTTTTGTGTGGTGAAGATTAGTTGAAAAGGTAAGAGAACTGTTTGATTTGCTGCTGTAATAATTGTGCTAAGTTGACGGCACCAATTTCATTTAGTAAGTTGGCATAATAAACTGCTTGTTGTTGGTCTTGATTACAAATAGCTAATTCAGATTTACATAGAAGTAACTTATCATACTGATTGTTACTTTGTGCTAATTCGGCAGCTTGAGTTAGAGATTTTTCAGCGGCACTGAAATCATGTTGTTCTAGCAATAAGCTAGCCTGATTAATTAAGACGTTACATTTTAAAGCAATTAAAAAAGGATAGTAATTGTCAATTGTATTAAGAATTTTAGTAATAATTTGTTGGTTAGTATCATCATCAAAGGCATAGGCAATCATGTTCAACAGAGCAAGATCAATTATTGTTAATACTTTAATGTTAGCTAAATGATCATACCAAATAGGCTGAACTAGCTTTTTTGCTTGCTTTAAGCCGTTAGAGGTGCCTAGCAATAATTGGCCTTGTAATATTTTTTTAATGCGCTTAATGTCGATATCATCTATGATACTATCACATTGTTTGATAAGTAAATTTATCTTTTTGGTTTCAGTATTAAATTCAATATTGAAAAATTGGTATAAAATTTGATCTTTTTTGGAAGCTGAATAATCATGCTGGATATATTCAAACTCTTTAGGAGTGAGACTTAAACGAGAAATTAATTGATTGGCAACTTGTTGAGAAGGATAAGCACTACTACTTTCGATTCTTGATAAGCGACTGCGATTGAAAATACCAGCAGCTAACTCCTCTTGACTAATAGAACGGGAAACACGTAATTGATGAATTGTTTGACCAAAATCTGACATTTGAAACACCTCTTTAAGTAAATTCTACATTATATAGAGATAATTTTGCAGTGTAAAATTTAATTGTGCGGAAAACGCACAGAAATTGTTTTTAGAAAGCGCTATGATAATTACAAGAACATTTGATAAGGAGACCCTTATCAAATGTTCTGCTGATATTATTTTTAAGTTAAAAGAGTAGATTATAGAATAAAGTTAGACACTTTAGTTTCAGTGATTAGTATTGCGCTGCATCTTTGGCAATAAAATTATTTTTATATCAATTTCCCGTTGAAAGTTAATTAAAGAGGTAGTCAAATTCTTGAATTTCTGAATTAAGTGCATTGGCGGTACTATCCGCTTCTATTGAGATTAATAAATTTTTGAAAGCTAGAGCTTTAGCTTTGTTCTTATTGCAAATTTCTATTCGACCTTTTATGAATAATAATTCATCATATCTGTTTAATTTTTTAATTGATGTTAGTGAATTCTTGAAAATCAAAATAGCAGATTTTAATTTTTCTTGTTTCATTCGTAGGTATCCCTTATTAAGTAAAAAACTAATTTTTAAAGTTTGCATAAAAGGATATTTTAACTCAATTGTTTTAACAGCCTGAGATATTATCGTTTCAACTGTTTCACCATCTAAAACGAAAAATATCATATTTAAAATTTGTAAATCCGTTATAGTCCAGATAGATTTTTTTGAAAGATAATCGTACCAAATCGGTGCAATTAAGCTTTGAGCTTGTTCAAACCCATTTTCTTCCCCCCAAAATTTGCATTGCTTGCAAAATAGTGATAATTCGTTGTATTTCTATATCTTCTTTAAAATTGCTGCATTTAGATAAAAGTATATTTATTTGTTGCTGATCCGTATTGTAGTGCAGCTTAAAAAACTCATACATTAATTTTGCTTTTGCGTTACAAGAATATTCATTTCTAATATATTCAAATTCATCGGCACTAATTCCAAGTTTAGAAATTAACAGGTGAAAGTTAGTATATGAAGGTTCTAGCAAGTTATGCTCAATTTTAGATAAATTTCCTCTGTCTAAAATATTCATTGCCAATTCTTTTTGTGTCATGTTTTGTGAAGTACGTAAAATTCGTATTACATCGCCTAATTGCATCACTTTGTTACTTTCCTTAATGTATATGTGTAATTTTTACACTTTTTTAATAAACGTGCTTTTTATGATGATATTATAAAACTGAATCAAGTGTCAAATTGTTGAGAGCTCGAATTGATATATGACACTGTTTGAAAGAAAGGATCTAATTTACATGTTTACAATTTTTTGGTTTTAAAAAAGAAAGAGAAGAATATGACTCTTAAAAGAACAAAGAAATATATTATTTTAATAATTGCTTTATTTTTTTTGCTAATCACGTGGCATGTATTTTCAGCGATTAAAGATAATCAAGGAATCCTTATTAAAGGTAATATTTCGGTACACTTATTTTTTACTATGCAGTCTGGTGGTGGAAATGATGGTATAATGGTTGATTTGATAATGATGCTTGTATTTTCAATTATTGGCAGTGGTATTTTTGTTTATTTGAAAAATAGTAATATATTTTCTGGTGTTCAACAACGTGTTGGTTATCGACAATTTTTAAAAAAAGGAATAATTAATACCTTTTTAAGTGGTATGGGTCTGTCACTGATAACAAATCTGTATGAGATGCTTTTAATAAATTGGTTCTACTTTCCTTTTGTCTATAATTTTCATGATACTAACTTGAGTGAGGGAATGCGTCCGGGCTATTTTACAACTAATGATTTAACAGAAATCCTTTTGTTTATCATACTTGCTGCTATTGGTTGGGGAATATTTTCTGTTCTAGTTTTTAGTGTAGGTCTTTTCGTACAAAAAAATGCTCTTTATATTAGTATTGGACCAATTTTGGGATTGATTTTAATTTTGTTGCCAATCTTGGGAAATATGAATAATCTTGTTTGGCGGACATTTTCCTTTTCATGGTTTTTATATACTTTGGTTGCTCCAGGACAATATACTTTTATGAGTCAAAGACCACCAATTAATTCATTAGTGGCATTTATACTCGCAGGAGTGATTTACTTAGTAGTTGCACTATTAATAATTAATCTCTGGTATCGAAGAAAGCTGCGTGAAGGTTAACGATGTTAGTTAAAAAGGTAAGCCAGCGTATCTGGTTAATTGGGATAATAATTGCATTGCTAGGCTTGTGGGGTGGCTGGTATCTGATTATTAATAGTCCAGCTGAAACTATGGAATTACCTAACGCGTATATTGATTCAAATCTAGTGTCATTATATTTACAACCAGTGATTTTGGCATTAATGTACACTCAAATACTGCGCTTTCGTAATGTCCGTTTGTTAGTCGGTGTTCGTGGTCAAACTAATCAGATGACTAAGAGATTACTGATATTAGTAACAATGTATTGCTTAGTCTTCTGTTTAGGCCTAATTGTGCCATACCTGTTTACCAGTTTTCCCTTATTTCGTAATGGTAATTCAATTTTAGGAACAATGATTTTGGTGTTACATGTTGGCATATTGCTATTTTTAGCTTGGGTTTTAGTTGGTGCTTATAATTTGAAGCATCCATACTTGTTATTATTGATCATATTTATTTTGGAAATGGCATATCATTTTTATTTTGAAAAACAAATTTTGATTAAATATAGTCCTTTATATGATCCTCTGTATCGGGCAGTGCATCATATTTATGGCGGATATTAAAGGGGAGACTTATCATGTTGCAATTGACTCATATTAAGAAATCTTTTAAGAATAAGCAGGTTTTGCAAGATGTAACAATGACAGCTGAAGCTGGTGAATTAGTACATATTTCAGGGATCAATGGTTCAGGGAAATCAACAATTTTTAAAATTATTACCGGCTTATTAAAGCCTGACAGCGGCAGTGTTACAATTGGCAAGGATGATTTGATTGGTGCATTAATTGAAAATCCGGAATTTTTGGAATATGAATCCGCAATGACTAACTTACATTTCTTGGCTAACTTGAATCATCGCTTTAATGAAGAAAAAGTTAGGGCTTTACTGCAATATTTTGAACTTGATCCTGATGATCAGCAGGCGATTGCCAAATATTCTGTTGGTATGCGGCAAAAAGTAGGAATTATTCAAGCAGTAATGGAGGGACAAAATATTATTTTGCTTGATGAGCCAACTAGAGGGATTGACCAAGATAGTATTGGGCAATTTATAGCTTTACTAGCAAAGCTGAAGCAAGAAAACAAAACGGTAGTCGTGGCTAGTCACGATCAAATTCCAGAGATTAAATACGATCAGTATTTAAAATTAAAAAATGGTGTAATTGTTAATGAATAAGAAATTTGTCTTTTATATTTATGCGGCTGCGACAAGTTTATTGATTATTTTGGCACGTGAGAATTGGACATTATATTTATCGGCTAAGAAACTATGGCAACTTAATTTTGCTTGGTTACCTAGGCCATTTATTTTTTCGCTACTATCAGCCAATATGCTATTTTTTGATTGCATGTCTATTTGGCTGCCACGCAGTGATTTTAATTCGCTTAGTAGGTTAATGGTAATACGCCAGCCGAGTTTTAAAAGTCTCGTGATAAATATTGCACCGCGTATTTGGCAATATTTATTAGTATTTATGTTAGTGCATATTTTTGCTTTTAGTAATAGTAATTTAGTTAGTTCATTGATAGTATTAGTAATGATGGTTGTTATTTGGTTAATTTTAATGTTTTGGCCTAATTATCAGCGTGCTCTTAGTATTCAGGGTGCAGTAATTTTTATACTTTTATTAGCAATAAGATTGTTTTTATATCAATTTATTTAAGAAAAAGATCATTAACCAGTGGTCTTTTTTCTTTTGCCCCAAGAGATAGCGTATAATATAACAGTAATAGTAAAGAAGAAGAGGAATAAATGGCAAAAGCAAGTACGACTCCGATGATGGAGCAATATTACGAAATTAAAAAGCAATATCCCGATGCCTTCCTTTTTTATCGTGTCGGTGATTTTTATGAATTATTTGAAGATGATGCTGTCAAAGGTGCGCAGATTCTAGAATTAACTTTAACACACCGCTCTAATAAGAGTGCTAACCCCATTCCAATGGCGGGTGTACCTCACGTTGCCGTTGATTCGTATGTTGATACACTAGTGGAAAAGGGCTACAAAGTTGCACTGTGTGAGCAATTAGAAAATCCTAAAGAAGCTAAAGGCATGGTTAAGCGTGGGATTATCCAATTAGTGACGCCGGGAACAAGACTAAGCGATAAGCCGAGTGAAGCCAAGGATGCAAATTATCTAACATCAGTTGTGACGACTAAGAGTGGTTTTGGGTTGGCATACAGTGATGTCTCAACTGGTGAAATTTTTGCGACGCACTTAAAAACATTTGCGGCAGTTGCTAACGAGTTATTGTCATTACGAACACGCGAAGTTGTCTATAATGGGCATTTAAGTAGTGATGATACTGAGTTTTTTAATAAAGCTAATATTACCATTTCTAAACCAGTTGAACTCACTAAAAAGCATGCTGAGATTTCATTTGCTCAACAACAATTAACTAATAGTGCTGAGAAGGCTGCTGTTAAGCAGTTAGTCAGTTATTTATTGACAACGCAGAAGCGCAGTCTGGCACATTTGCAAGTTGCACAAAGTTATGAAGTAAACCAATATTTGCAAATGTCGCATACAGTGCAGAACAATTTAGAATTAATTTCTTCTGCTAAAACGGGCAAAAAAATGGGTTCGCTTTTCTGGGTGCTTGATAAAACGCATACAGCGATGGGCGGTCGATTGCTTAAACAGTGGTTGGCACGGCCATTGCTTGCAGTTGACAAGTTACAAGAGCGACAAGAAATGGTACAGTCATTATTGGATGGCTACTTTACTCGGGAAAATGTGATTGATGCTTTAAAGGGTGTTTATGACTTAGAGCGTCTGACAGGACGGATTGCTTTTGGCAATGTCAATGCTCGTGAATTATTGCAATTATCGCATTCACTTGCAGCGGTTCCCACAATTCTAGCGGAATTACAAAAATCTGATAGTGAAATCTTGCAGCACTTTGCGCAAGCAATCGATCCGTTAAAGGGTGTTGCCAAATTAATTGCAACTACCATTGTTGATCAGCCACCGATTGTAACTACAGATGGCGGCTTGATTCGAGACGGCGTTGACAGTCAACTTGATCGTTATCGCGACGCGATGAATAACGGCAAAAAATGGTTAGCAGAAATGGAAGTTTCTGAGCGGCAAAAGACGGGCATCGATAACCTGAAAGTAGGTTATAACAAGGTGTTTGGCTATTATCTTCAGGTAACTAATTCTAATAAGAGTAAGGTGCCACAAGACCGTTATATGCGTAAGCAAACATTGACGAATGCTGAACGTTATATTACGCCGGAATTAAAAGAACACGAAAATTTAATTTTAGAAGCACAAACAAAGTCAACAGATTTGGAATATGACTTGTTTGTTAAATTACGTGAAGAAGTTAAAAAATACATTTCTGCTTTGCAAAAGTTAGCAGGACAGTTAGCTAGTTTGGATGTTTTCTGTTCGTTTGCTCAAGTGGCAGAAGAAAATAATTATTGTCGACCACATTTTCATACCGACAATCAGGACGTGAAGGTAGTTGCTGGGCGTCACCCAGTAGTTGAAAAAGTAATGCAGGCTGGAGCCTATATTCCTAATGATGTTAAGCTTGATGAAGCTACCAATATTTTCTTAATTACAGGGCCAAATATGTCTGGTAAAAGTACTTATATGCGGCAGATGGCTTTAATTGCAGTTATGGCACAAGTGGGTTCATTTGTGCCAGCAGAAAGTGCTGACTTACCAATTTTTGACCAGATTTTTACGCGGATTGGTGCTGCAGATGACCTAATTTCAGGTCAAAGTACTTTTATGGTAGAAATGACAGAGGCTAATGCTGCTCTGCAAGCGGCAACTAAGCGCAGCCTAGTCTTGTTTGATGAAATTGGTCGCGGCACGGCAACATATGATGGTATGGCTCTGGCTGGTGCAATTGTGCAATATTTACATGATGAAGTTGGCGCAAAAGTCTTATTTGCAACACACTTTCATGAATTAACAGCGCTGGAACAAACGCTGCCACATTTAAAAAATATTCATGTGGGAGCAACTGAAGAAAATGGGAAACTGATTTTCTTACATAAAATTTTACCAGGACCAGCTGATCAAAGTTATGGGATTCATGTAGCACAACTTGCTGGTCTACCACGTAAAGTATTGCGGCAGGCGACTAAACTCTTGCAACGGCTAGAGGCACAAGGCAGTAATCTGGGTCCAACTTCTATGCAACTTGACTTGTTTAGCAGTAATTCGGCTAGTGAAGAAACAGAAAATTTAGTAGAATCTGACGTAACTCCTGTTACTGATAAAGAAAAAGATATTTTGGATGAAATTGCTAATCTTTATTTAGCGGATCAAACACCATTGCAGGTAATGCAGTTGGTTGAAAATTGGCAGGAAGATTTAAAGGATAAAAATTAGGTATGGCGCAAATTCATGAATTAACGGAAAATTTAGCTAACCAAATTGCAGCCGGAGAGGTAATCGAACGGCCAGCAAGTGTCGTTAAGGAATTGGTAGAAAACGCCATTGATGCTGGTAGTAGTCGGATTCGAATTGACTTTGTTAATGCAGGATTAAAAGAAATTGTCGTACAGGATAATGGTACAGGAATTGCTGGTGATCAAATTGATCTGGCTTTTACGCGGCACGCAACAAGCAAAATTACCAGTGAGCACGACTTGTTTAATGTTGGTACTTTGGGTTTTCGCGGTGAGGCTTTGGCTTCGATTGCGGCTGTTAGTCATGTGGAAATTTTATCTAATGTTGCGGGAGCTGTTGGTCAGCGGGCAGAGTTTAACGGTGGCGTGAAGGTACTGCAGGAAGATGCTGCTGCTAAAAAAGGCACTCAAATTACAGTTAAAGATTTATTTTATAATACTCCGGCCCGGCTGAAGTATTTACGTAGTCCACGTACCGAAATTATGAAAATTGTAGATATTGTGAACCGGATTGCTTTGGGCTATCCACAATTGGCTCTAACACTAACCAATGAAGGACGAATTTTGTTACGGACAGCTGGTAATGGTAATTTACAGCAGACAGTTTCCAGTGTTTATGGTCGGCATATTGCAGAAAAAATGCTGCCATTTGAAAGTAACAATAGTGATTTTACAGTTAATGGTTTGCTGTCTAAACCAGAGTTAACTCGGTCGACACGCAATTTTATTTCGATTTTGCTGAATGGCCGGTATATTCGTAATTTCAAATTGGCCGCAGCGGTTATGGCTGGTTACGGTACTCATTTAGCTGCAAAACATTATCCGATTGTTGTAGTAAAAATTGAAGTTGATCCTTTGCTTGTCGATGTTAATGTGCATCCCACTAAGCAGGAAGTTCGCTTGTCGAAAGAACAAGATCTTAGTCGTTTGGTAACTAATGCAATCAGTAATGCACTCTTATCAGCAAATGAAGTTAGTGCGCTTGACAATTTGGCTGCAACTAAACAGGATACGTTAGTTGATCAACTTAAGTTCAATTTAAATAAAAATGTGGTCGATACGAAGCGTTCTACAAGTATTAATGAAGTGCATGAAAGCAAACCTGCTGCCATTGTTATTCCCAAGCACGGGCAATATGTTGATTTAACTGTGCCGCGTGAAGATGATCGCTACCTTATTACTAAAACTTGGCTTAAAAATGTGCATGAGCAGTGTCATTTAACGCCTTTTGGTCACCAGCAACTTGATGCCACGGTTGTATCAACTGGGGATGAAGTTTTGGCTAATCAATTGCCGGAACTGCGTTTTATTGGTCAAACTAAAACTTACATAATTGCGGCTGATGGTGAAGATTTATATTTAGTTGATCAGTTGGCTGCTCGTCGTCTGTTACGTTTTACGGCGATAGTCCAGATAATTACTGAACAAAAAATTACGCAACAAGGCTTGCTGACGCCATTAACATTGTCATTTGGTAATTTAGATTTTATGCAAATTAAAAATCATTTGTCACAAATTAACAAAATTGGTTTATTCTTAGAAGAATTTGGGCAAGAGACATTTATTTTGCGTTCTTATCCAACCTGGATTAAGGGTGATCCGGAAGTAGCAATTCGTAATATTTTGGATAGTTTCTTAAATATTGACCAAACAGCTTCTGCTAGCTGGATTAACCGAATTGCAGCTCAGCAAGCACAAAAAGAGGTTTCAGGTCGAATTAAACTGACTGCTGCTGAAGCTGGAACAGTTTTGACTAAGTTGCGGCAGGTTAATGATCCTTATCATGATGCAATGGGAAATTTGGTACTTGTGCGTTTGCGGGAAAATGAATTAAATAAAATGTTTAAAAAGGATAGATAATTAATGTATGAATATTTAAAAGGTATAATTACTGAAATTATGCCTGATTATATTGTGCTTGATGTTGGTGGGGTCGGCTATAAAATTTTCAGCCCCACTCCGTTTGCTTATCAAGAAGGGCAACCAGCTACGGTGTATCTTGAGCAGGTTGTCCGTGATACTGGGATTACCCTGTATGGCTTTCAAAGTGCAGATGACAAAGGTTTGTTTTTGAAGCTGCTTAGCGTCAGTGGGATTGGTCCCAAGTCTGCGTTGGCAATCATGGCGGCAGAAGATAGTAATTCTTTAGCTGAAGCTATTGAGCAGGGAGAAGTTAAGTATTTGACGCGGTTCCCTGGTGTTGGTAAAAAGACGGCCTCACAGATTGTATTAGATTTGAAAGGCAAATTGGGTGATTTTGTTCAACGCGTTGATCAAATCAATGATATGAAGATTTCACCTGAATTAAATGATGCCTTACTAGCATTGCTGGCTTTGGGTTATACCAAAAAAGAGGTTGACCGAATAACACCAAAATTGGCGGCTGCGTCTCAGACAACAGCGGACCAGTATATTAAGCAGGGATTGGCGCTTCTCCTAAAGAAGTAATTCTTGTTATAATAGAGAGTAATGAATAAAAAGGAAGTGAAACTGGTGGCAGATAAAGAAGATTCGGTTGTTTCTGGTGAGAGTCAGGGACAAAGTGAAGAACAGGCAGAATTTTCGCTTAGACCGCAGCGGTTAGCTGATTATTTGGGTCAAGAGCGGGTAAAAAAAGATATGACGGTTTATATTAAAGCTGCTAAGCAGCGTGATGAAGCCCTTGACCATGTTTTGTTATATGGGCCGCCAGGACTAGGTAAGACGACCTTAGCTTTTGTAATTGCTAATGAACTTGGTGTGCATTTGAAGAGTACAAGTGGTCCAGCAATTGAAAAAGCGGGTGATTTGGTTGCTTTGTTAACGGATCTTGATCCCGGAGATGTTTTATTTATTGATGAAATTCATCGTTTAGCTAAACCGATTGAAGAAGTTCTTTACTCGGCAATGGAGGATTATTATATTGATATCGTGATTGGCGAAGGGCAGACAACGCATGCGGTTCACGTACCACTACCACCATTTACTCTAGTAGGGGCAACAACTTTGGCAGGTCAGTTATCAGCACCATTGCGGGATCGTTTTGGTATTGTTGAACATTTACAATATTATCAAATTGCTGAATTGGAAAAAATTATTCAACGATCAAGTAATGTTTTTAATATTAAAATTACCCCAGAAGCAGCTCATGAACTAGCACGTAGATCTCGAGGAACGCCGCGAGTTGCTAATCGCTTGCTCAGACGAGTACGGGATTTTGCAGAAGTTAAGGGTGAAAAAGTAATTTCTTTTGCAACAACGACGAGATCGCTCGAACAATTACAGGTTGATAATGAAGGATTAGATCAGACGGATCGCAAAATTCTGCGGGTCATGATTGAAAATTATCATGGCGGTCCAGTTGGGATACGAACTCTAGCAGCTAATAGTGGTGAAGATGTGGAAACTATTGAATCGCTTTATGAACCATATTTACTGCAACGTGGTTTTATTTTAATGACGCCGCGTGGGCGCATGGTAACAGAAAAAGCCTATTTGCAACTAGGATTACCAATTCCTGGGCAGTAGTGCAAATGTAATTGATTTTATGTATAATTAGATAGTTAAGATTTTTTAGAATTTAATGAGGTGTAGAAGTGAATACTTTATTTTTAGCAGCTACTGGTGGTAACAGTATGTGGATGATCATTTTATTGGTAATTATGTTTGCTCTGATGTACTTTACAATGATTAAGCCACAGAAAAAGCAACAACAGAAGAAAATGGAAATGATGAACCAATTGAAGAAAGGCGACAGCGTTATTTTAATTGACGGGTTGCATGCGAAGATCGATTCGGTTAATACTAAAGATAAGACAGTTGTGGTTGATGCTGATGGTATTTACCTAACTTTTAGTCGGATGGCGGTTCAACAAATTTTGCCAGCTGTCGAAGCTGATACTACTGATAAGGCTGCTGAGGATGATAATGAACCTGCAAAGGAAGAAAAAGTAACAGCACCTGCTGATAAGCCTGCTGAAAATACACCGGCTAAGTCAGACGATGATTCTACCGAAGAATAAAAATATAAATTAAAGAAGTTCTTGCAATATGCGATGGGCTTCTTTTTTTGTTAACCGATAATATTTTCAGTAACTTGATTTTTATTAAAATGATGCCGTCTTTAAATGAGTGAGTGCTCACTTTTTATGAAAGAAAGCTGGAATAAAATTGGCGACAACAATTAAAATTAATGTGGTACAGGCCAGTGATTTTAACTGAATTTCTAATTAAGGGCTTAACACCGTAAAAATAATAATTCACCATCGTTTTTAATTAAGCTTTGGTGATTTTTCTTTGAAAATTATTGATCAGATTGTCTTAAAACTAATGTTTGGCTGCAAAATAGTATAAAATGGAATTAACTTAAGTTTGATTTTAGGAAAGGGACCCCTTATGAATAATATTCCAGTTGTAATGATTATTTTTGGCGGCAGCGGCGATTTGGCCCATCGTAAATTGTATCCAGCTTTGTTTAATTTATATGAGCAAGACCTAATTCATGATAATTTTGCAGTTATCGGTACGGCGCGGCGGCCATGGACCCACGAATATTTGCGTGAACAAGTAAGTGATGCAATTCATGAAACTCACCGTGAAGTTAGCGAAAACGATGTCCAGGATTTTGCCAGTCACTTTTATTATCAGTCTCATGATGTGACGAATGTTGAACATTATCAAGCGCTTAAAGAATTAGCGCAAAAACTTGATGATCGTTATAGTGCACAAGGTAATCGGATTTTTTACATGGCCATGGCGCCACGTTTCTTTGGCACGATTGCAACGCATATCAATGACCAGCATCTGACCAGTACTGGTTTTAATAGAATAGTAGTCGAGAAGCCATTTGGGCGTGACCTTGCCTCTGCCGAAAAGTTGAACAAGCAAATTACTGCTTCTTTTGCCGAAGACGATATTTTTCGAATCGATCATTACTTAGGTAAGGAAATGGTGCAGAATATTTTGCCATTGCGGTTTACCAACCCGCTGATTAAGAATGTCTGGAATAATGCTAATATTAAAAATATTCAGGTTACTTTAGCAGAACGGCTCGGCGTTGAGGCCCGCGGAGGGTATTATGAAACTTCTGGGGCTTTACGCGATATGGTGCAGAATCATATTTTTCAAATTATTACCTTGCTTGCCATGCCGGAGCCTAAGGATTTGCGCTCTGAAAGTATTCATCAGGCCAAGCAGGAATTGCTTGACAGTATTGTTATGCCAGATAAGGCAGCAATTGATAAGCATTTTGTTCGGGGACAATATTTAGGCAGCGACACGACATTTGGTTATAAGCAAGAGCCAAATGTTGCTGAAAATTCAACCACAGAAACATATGCAGCGGGCCAAATTAAATTCAAAAAGGGCCCCGTTGCTGGTGTACCGATTTACTTTAGAACGGGTAAAGAATTTAGAGAAAAGGAAAGCCGCATTGATATTGTCTTAAAGCACATGGCTAATCCTTATGGTCAGGCGCATTCCAACAACATTACGATTGTGATTGACCCACAAATGGAAATTTTCATTACAATCAATGGTAAAAAAATTTCAACAAGTGGCATTCGCCGTGAAAATCTGGATTACATTTTTGCCAAGTCTGAATTAGCCCAAGTGCCGGACGGTTATGAGCGTTTATTGCACGATGTGTTTATTAATGATTCAACTAATTTTACTCATTGGAGTGAATTGAAGAATTACTGGCAGTTCATTGACTTAATTGAGGCAGCTTGGCAGCAAGATAATAAAGCTGGGCAAAAACCAGAAGAATATTTACCATATCGGATGGGACCTAAAGCTGCTGATAAAATTTTTGAAACAGCAACTGAGCATTGGATTTATGACTAGTCCAAGTGATGATCTGCTGCCGCTTAATGATACTCACCGGCGCATTATCCATATTGATATGGATGCCTTCTATGCTTCAGTAGAAATGCGCGATCATCCGGAATTGAAAAATAAGGCGCTGATTATTGGCCAAGATGCCCGGAAAAATCATGGTCATGGTGTCGTGGCAACGGCAAATTACGTCGCTCGTAAATACGGTGTGCATTCAGCAATGCCGTCAATTAAGGCAATTAGGCTGGTACCAGCGGATAAATTGGTCTTTTTGCGGCCGGATTTTACTAAATACCGTGCAGTTTCGGCGGCAATCCACGAAATGATGCACGAAATTACGGATTCCGTGCAGTCGATTGCGCTTGATGAAGCTTATTTGGATGTAACTGAGAATAAGCTGGGTTCAACCTCGGCTGTTCAACTAGCGATTGACTTACAGATGCGGATTCGTAAGGAAGAAGGATTGAATTGTTCTTTTGGTGTCACTTATAATAAATTTTTGGCAAAAATGGGGTCAGAATATGCTAAGCCATTCGGTCGCACGGTTATTTTGCCTCTAGAGGCAAAAGCTTTTTTAGCAAAACAAAAAATTGAAAACTTTCATGGCATAGGTCCCAGAACGCAGGAACGTCTTCATCAGATGGGGATATATACTGGTAAGGAGCTGCAACAGATTCATGTGCGCGAGTTGATTAAGCATTTTAACCGTATGGGCTATTTGATGGCCGAACACGCTAATGGAATTGATTTGTCGCGGGTCATCCCTGATGATGAGCACAATCGTAAGTCGATTGGCATTGAACGGACTTATGAGCCGTGCCTTTTTGATGAGCAGACGGCATTAACTAATATTCGAAATTATGCTGCTAGTTTGGAAGGAAAGTTGCATAAGCGTAACTTTTTTGCTAATACAATTGTTTTAAAAATTCGCAATAATGATTTTGTGACTGTGACCAAACGACGAAAATTGCCGCATGCAACGCATAATGCAACGGAAATCTACCAAGCAGCCCGAGAACTGTTTGAACCGCTGGCTAGTAGTTTTCTTACTAATGGCATTCGACTCTTAGGAGTAACTGCAACCGATTTTTCTGAAGCTGATTTTGAGAATATAAATTTAGACTTGTTTTCAGATTAGCCAGTTTTTTTGGTAAACTAAAGATTAATATTAATAAAGATTGAAGGAGTAAATTATGAGTACTTTTGCAGAAATATACCGAAAAATCGAACAATATTCAACAATTATTCTGCATCGACATACTAGTCCAGATCCTGATGCCTTAGGATCCCAGGCTGGACTCGCCCGCTCGCTGAAACTAAAATTCCCTGAAAAACGGATTTTGTGTGCTGGTGAAAATGATGAAGGTGATCTTATTTGGATTAATAAGATGGACAAGGTAACCGCGGCAGATTATCGCGGTGCCCTTGTAATTACGACAGATACTGCTAATACTGCTCGGATTGCCAATGATTTATATCGTCATGGTAATTTGTTGATTAAAATCGACCATCACCCTGATGTTGAGCCGTATGCTGATATGAGTTATGTGGATGACCAAGCACCGGCAGCATCGCAAATTATTGCCGACTTCTTAATTGAAGAAAACTTGCCGTTAACTCCAGCAGTTGCATATCCGTTATATGCAGGAATTATCGGCGATACGGGGCGCTTTATGTATCCTGAAACTACGGCTCATACTTTTAATATTGTTGCTAAATTAGCAGCAACTGGAATTAATATTACGGAAATTGCTCGCAATATTAGTGACGTTACTTTTGTTCAGGCAAAATTGCAGGCAGAAGTTTTGGATTATATGAAAGTAGATCCATGTGGAGCTGCTTATGCAGTTTTATCTAAGGATGCATTAGCTAAATTGGGAGTTGATTCCAATCAAGCGTCCTGTACAGTGGCAACGCCAGGCAGAATTAAAGATATTATTGCGTGGAATGTCTTTGTGGAAAAGCCGGATGGTACTTACAGAGTACACTATCGTTCAAAGGGGCCAGTTATTAATGAGTTGGCTGCTAAGCATGATGGTGGTGGTCATGCATTGGCTAGTGGTGCTAATGCCCAAGATCTAGCAGAAGTTAAGCAAATTTTTGCAGAATTGGTTCAAGTAACTAAGGAATATCAGAAAAAACATGAATAATATTTTTAAAGACACCAAGATTAAACCAGAATTACAAGTTGGGCTAGAAAAAATCAATTTTACTAAGCCAACTAAGGTGCAGGAAGCAGTTATTCCTGTTTTATTAGCACATAAAAATGCTGTTGTTCAGGCAGTTACTGGTTCAGGGAAGACGCATGCCTTTTTAGTACCAGTATTAAATGCCATTGATCCAGAAGTAGCTTATACGCAAGCAATTATCACGGCGCCTAGTCGTGAACTATCAGAGCAACTATATCAAGTGGCACGTGAGTTGCGGGATGCAGCAAGCTTGCCGATTTCGATTGCTCATTTAGCTGGTGGGACAGACCGGGAGCGCCAATTAAAGAAGATTGCTAATAATAGACCACAATTGGTAGTTGCAACGCCAGGACGACTGCATGATTTTGTGCAAAAGAAATTATTGTTCTTAGATTATGTTAAAGATTTTATTATTGATGAAGCTGATATGACACTAGATATGGGCTTTTTAACTGATATTGATTTTATTGCGCAAAGAATGCCTCAGGAAATTTTATTTGCAGCATTTTCGGCAACAATTCCGGTTCAATTGCAGAATTTTTTACGTAAATATATGGCTAAACCTGAGCAAATTGTGATTGATAATCCGGCAGTAATTTCGCCAACGGTTAAAAATGATTTGATTGATATTGGTGCTAAAAGTCGCAAGAAAATCTTGTATCAGTTGCTGACAATGGGGCAGCCTTATTTGGCACTTGTTTTTGCCAACACCAAGCAGACAGTTGATAAATTAACAGAATATTTGCAAGAGCAAGGGCTAAAAGTAGCTAAAATTCATGGTGGAATTACTGAGCGTGAACGTAAGCGTGCCCTGCGCGAAGTGGAAGCAGGCCAATTTCAGTACGTTGTTGCGACCGATTTGGCAGCGCGCGGACTTGATATTGATGGTGTCAGTTTAGTAATTAACTATGAAATTCCGCGGGATTTAGATTTTGTGATTCACCGAATTGGTCGAACTGGCCGTAATGGTTTATCAGGTCATGCTGTTACCTTGATTCGTGAGGAAGAAATGAAACGGATTGCTGGCCTGGAAAAGTTAGGAGTTCATTTTGACTTTGTAGAAATGAAAAATGGTGAATTAGTTCCCCGTAAGCACTATCACCGACGGGATCGCCGTCAAGCGACTAATCATCAAGTTGATAATCACTTGAATGGCTTGGTTAAAAAGGCAAAGAAAAAACGTAAACCGGGTTATAAAAAGAAGATTAAGCAGGCAATTCAAAAGGATAAAGCACAAAAACGTAAAATTGAGCAGCGTCATGAACTACGCAAGGCAAAGCGCCAACGTAAAAAACGACGTGATGATGCTCGTTAATTAAGGGCAAGACAATATTGGTCTTGCTTTTTTTGTGGCAAAAACAGTACTTTTGAAACTAAATTTCTTGGTATAAACAGAAATAAATCGCTTTATTTTTTTGATTAAAAGTATTGCGTGTTAGCGCTTTTATTGATATATTTATTGTATTATAACTTAAGGAGGACAAGAACATGGCAATACCATGCTCAGAGAGGGTTTTGAAGAGCACCTTAACTAAAAATATCCGCAGTCAATTTACAGTGATTGAATTTTGTAAAGAAGCACAAATTAAGCGCGGGATGTTTTATAATCATTATCAAAATATGTCGGATTTGCTTTTATCAGTTGTAGTTTTACAATTAAAACGTTCACTGCGAAGTTTTCGCGGTGAAACAATGCGCCAGATGTTTTATCGAGTGCTAATCAAGATTCAGGAAAACAAAATTTTTTATATCAATATGCTTTTAATAGCGAAAGAACCGCGGCAATTTTGTATGGTTTTAACAAAAGAATTGGCTTTAGCAATTGAGAATTACATGCGGCCGCGGGGAGCTTTTTCAGTTAGAAAAATTAATTTGGTAGCTATCGGTGTGTATTCAATTATCTATAATTGGGTCGTTCAAGAATGTGTAAGTGATGTTCGCGATATTTATCAATCAATTAATTTGTTACTGCAAAATATTGAACAAGTACCGAAAAATTAGGCTTTTTATAGAATGCTAGAAATAGTATTCTATTTTTTTGCAAAAAAAGCTTGCAAAAGAGAGAGTAAGTTGGTAGTATTAATAACTGTCGTCGGGCAAGAGAGCGGAAAGCAAAGGAGCCTGAAGGCGAAAGAAATATCAAGCTAAGCAGTTGACAAAGAGTGAAAGGTTTAGTAAGATAATAAACGCTGTTGAGTGAAGCGAGAATTCATCAAGAGCGTTGCAGAAGAAAGTTCTTGACAAAAGAAATTGCTTCTGTTAAAATAAAAAAGCGCTGGTGCAGCTAATGCATCAGCGGGTAGTACCTTGAAAACTGAACAATGTTTTCGCAAAAAGTGTGCGGGTGTAAGAACCCAAAACAAAAAAGCGAAGTCAATTTCGCAAGCAAATAAATCCGAGATGCAAATCTTGGAACGAATGAGCAAACATTCAAACAAACATTTAAAAATGAGAGTTTGATCCTGGCTCAGGACGAACGCTGGCGGCGTGCCTAATACATGCAAGTCGAGCGAGCAATTTTAACAGAATACCTTCGGGTAGGAAGATAAAAGCGCGAGCGGCGGATGGGTGAGTAACACGTGGGTAACCTGCCCTCTAGATTGGGATACCATTTGGAAACAGATGCTAATACCGAATAAGAAGTAAGATCGCAGATCTAGCTATGAAAGGCGGCTTTCGAGCTGTCACTAGAGGATGGACCCGCGGTGCATTAGCTAGTTGGTAAGGTAATGGCTTACCAAGGCGATGATGCATAGCCGAGTTGAGAGACTGAACGGCCACATTGGGACTGAGACACGGCCCAAACTCCTACGGGAGGCAGCAGTAGGGAATCTTCCACAATGGACGCAAGTCTGATGGAGCAACGCCGCGTGAGTGAAGAAGGTTTTCGGATCGTAAAGCTCTGTTGTTGGTGAAGAAGGATAGATAGAGTAACTGTTATCTATTTGACGGTAATCAACCAGAAAGTCACGGCTAACTACGTGCCAGCAGCCGCGGTAATACGTAGGTGGCAAGCGTTGTCCGGATTTATTGGGCGTAAAGCGAACGCAGGCGGGAAGACAAGTCAGATGTGAAAGCCCTCGGCTCAACCGGGGAATTGCATCTGAAACTGCCTTTCTTGAGTGCAGAAGAGGAGAGTGGAACTCCATGTGTAGGGTGGAATGCGTAGATATATGGAAGAACACCAGTGGCGAAGGCGGCTCTCTGGTCTGTAACTGACGCTGAGGTTCGAAAGCATGGGTAGCGAACAGGATTAGATACCCTGGTAGTCCATGCCGTAAACGATGAGTGCTAAGTGTTGGGAGGTTTCCGCCTCTCAGTGCTGCAGCTAACGCATTAAGCACTCCGCCTGGGGAGTACGACCGCAAGGTTAAAACTCAAAGGAATTGACGGGGGCCCGCACAAGCGGTGGAGCATGTGGTTTAATTCGAAGCAACGCGAAGAACCTTACCAGGTCTTGACATCTAGTGCAATTCATAGAGATATGAAGTTCTCTTCGGAGACACTAAGACAGGTGGTGCATGGCTGTCGTCAGCTCGTGTCGTGAGATGTTGGGTTAAGTCCCGCAACGAGCGCAACCCTTATTATTAGTTGCCAGCATTAAGTTGGGCACTCTAATGAGACTGCCGGTGACAAACCGGAGGAAGGTGGGGACGACGTCAAGTCATCATGCCCCTTATGACCTGGGCTACACACGTGCTACAATGGTTAGTACAACGAGGAGCGAACCTGTGAAGGCAAGCGAATCTCTTAAAGCTAATCTCAGTTCGGATTGCACTCTGCAACTCGAGTGCATGAAGCTGGAATCGCTAGTAATCGCGGATCAGAACGCCGCGGTGAATACGTTCCCGGGCCTTGTACACACCGCCCGTCACACCATGAGAGTCTGTAATACCCAAAGCCGGTAGGATAACCCTTCGGGGAGTCAGCCGTCTAAGGTAGGACAGATGATTAGGGTGAAGTCGTAACAAGGTAGCCGTAGGAGAACCTGCGGCTGGATCACCTCCTTTCTAAGGAAGAGCGAATAGGTGGAGAGTAGAGATACTAGAGGAAGCCTAGGAGCAACGGAAGCACACGAAAGGCGCGAACATTGTTTAGTTTTGAGGGTAGTACCTCAAAAAGAGAAAAGAAACAGATACGCAAGAGACGGGCCTATAGCTCAGCTGGTTAGAGCGCACGCCTGATAAGCGTGAGGTCGATGGTTCAAGTCCATTTAGGCCCATTGACATCAGAGTTATTTGACTGTCGAAGAGAAGAGTATTTGGGGGCTTAGCTCAGATGGGAGAGCACCTGCTTTGCACGCAGGAGGTCATCGGTTCGATCCCGTTAGCCTCCATTGGATCGTAACAGATCCATATGGTTAGTACATTGAAAACTGAATATAATCCAAGAAAAAAACCGAGACACAATCATTGAAGAAAAGAAACAGATTGCAAGAGCGACCGAGAGAGTATCTTGAGTAAGGTCAAGAAAAGAAGGGCGCACGGTGAATGCCTAGGCACAATAAGGCGAAGAAGGACGTGACAAACAGCGAAATGCTTCGGGGAGCGGTAAGTACGCAGAGATCCGGAGGTATCCGAATGGGGGAACCCAGTATGAGAGATCATATTACTAGCTGATGAATAGATAGTCAGTTAGGGCAAGACGCAGTGAACTGAAACATCTAAGTAGCTGCAGGAAGAGAAAGAAAAATCGATTTCCCTAGTAGCGGCGAGCGAAGAGGAAAGAGCCCAAACCAGTTGATTTATCAATTGGGGTTGTAGGACTGCAAGAAGGTAGTACAGGAGATAGCAGAATTATCTGGGAAGATAAGCCAGAGAGGGTGAGAGCCCCGTAAGCGAAATTGAAAGTACGCTGAGCAGAATCCTGAGTAGGCCGGAACACGAGGAATTCCGGTTGAAGCAGCGAGGACCATCTCGCAAGGCTAAATACTAAATTGTGACCGATAGTGAACCAGTACCGTGAGGGAAAGGTGAAAAGAACCCCGGAAGGGGAGTGAAAGAGAACCTGAAACCGTGTGCCTACAAGTAGTCAGAGCCCATTAAAGGGTGATGGCGTGCCTTTTGTAGAATGAACCGGCGAGTTACGTTAACTAGCGAGGTTAAGTCAGAAAAGACGGAGCCGTAGCGAAAGCGAGTCTGAATAGGGCGAGATAGAAGTTGATGTAGACCCGAAACCAAGTGACCTACCCATGGCCAGGTTGAAGGTGCGGTAAAACGCACTGGAGGACCGAACCCACGTAAGTTAAAAATTGCGGGGATGAGCTGTGGGTAGCGGTGAAATTCCAAACGAACTTGGAGATAGCTGGTTCTCTCCGAAATAGCTTTAGGGCTAGCCTGGTGCGAGGATGATAATGGAGGTAGAGCTCTGTTTGGACGAAGGGCCCGTCAGGGGTTACTGAATTCAGATAAACTGCGAATTCCAGATATCAAAGCACTGGAGTCAGACTGCGAGTGATAAGATCCGTAGTCGAAAGGGAAACAGCCCAGATCACCAGTTAAGGTCCCAAAATCTATGCTAAGTGGAAAAGGATGTGGAGTTGCGTAGACAACTAGGATGTTGGCTTAGAAGCAGCCATCATTAAAAGAGTGCGTAATAGCTCACTAGTCGAGTGACGCTGCGCCGAAAATTTACCGGGGCTAAGCATAGTACCGAAACTGTGGATGTGTAGTAATACACGTGGTAGGAGAGCGTTCTAAATGCGGTGAAGGCTAATCGAGAGGATAGTTGGAGCGTTTAGAAGTGAGAATGCCGGTATGAGTAGCGCAAGATAGGTGAGAATCCTATCCGCCGAAAGACTAAGGTTTCCTGGGGCAGGCTCGTCCGCCCAGGGTAAGTCGGGACCTAAGGTAAGGCCGAAAGGCGTAGCCGATGGACAACAGGTAGAGATTCCTGTACTGCGTTAGATCGTTAAAAACGAAGGAGGGACGCAGGAGGCAAAGAACGCATGGCGCTGGAAGCCATGTTCAAGCGATAAGTGAGAGAGTGAGTTAAATGCTTGCTTTTAATAATCATGAGTCGTGATGAGGAGCGAAATTAAAGTAGCGAAGGTTTGGAAGTCACACTGCCAAGAAAAGCTTCTAGTGAGAGCTAACGTACCCGTACCGCAAACCGACACAGGTAGTCGAGTGGAGAACACTAAGGTGAGCGAGAGAACTCTCGTTAAGGAACTCGGCAAAATCGCCCCGTAACTTCGGAAGAAGGGGTGCTGGTGTAAGAGCCAGCCGCAGTGAATAGGCCCAAACAACTGTTTATCAAAAACACAGGTATCTGCAAAGTCGTAAGACGACGTATAGGTGCTGACACCTGCCCGGTGCTGGAAGGTTAAGGAGAGAGCTTAGTCGTAAGACGAAGGTTCGAACTGAAGCCCCAGTAAACGGCGGCCGTAACTATAACGGTCCTAAGGTAGCGAAATTCCTTGTCGGGTAAGTTCCGACCTGCACGAAAGGTGTAATGATTTGGGCACTGTCTCAACGAGAGACTCGGTGAAATTATAATACCCGTGAAGATGCGGGTTACCCGCGACAGGACGGAAAGACCCCATGGAGCTTTACTGCAATTTGATATTGAGTAGCTGTTAAACATGTACAGGATAGGTAGGAGCCAGAGAAGATAGGACGCTAGTCTTATCAGAGGCAATGTTGGGATACTACCTTGTTTGATGGCTGCTCTAACTAATATCTCTAAGCGAGATATAGGACAGTGTCAGATGGACAGTTTGACTGGGGCGGTCGCCTCCTAAAGAGTAACGGAGGCGCCCAAAGGTTCCCTCAGAATGGTTGGAAATCATTCACAGAGTGTAAAGGTATAAGGGAGCTTGACTGCGAGAGAGACAACTCGAGCAGGGACGAAAGTCGGGCTTAGTGATCTGGTGGTACCGCATGGAAGGGCCATCACTCAACGGATAAAAGCTACCCTGGGGATAACAGGCTTATCTCCCCCAAGAGTTCACATCGACGGGGAGGTTTGGCACCTCGATGTCGGCTCGTCGCATCCTGGGGCTGAAGTAGGTCCCAAGGGTTGGGCTGTTCGCCCATTAAAGCGGCACGCGAGCTGGGTTCAGAACGTCGTGAGACAGTTCGGTCCCTATCCGTCGTGGGCGTTGGAAATTTGAGAGGAGCTGTCCTTAGTACGAGAGGACCGGGATGGACATACCGCTGGTGTACCAGTTGTCTTGCCAAAGGCATAGCTGGGTAGCTAAGTATGGCAGGGATAAGCGCTGAAAGCATCTAAGTGCGAAGCCCCCCTCAAGATGAGATTTCCCATACGAAAGTAGTAAGACACCTCAAAGACTAAGAGGTAGATAGGCTAGGAGTGGAAGAGTCGTGAGACTTGGAGCGGACTAGTACTAATCAGTCGAGGACTTGACCAGAGCTTGAGCAATCTGGGATTGTAAGTAAGTTTTTTTAAGAGATTATATTTAGTTTTGAGTGTAAGAACTCAAACAGAAAAAGTACGGTGGCAATAGCAAGAAGGAAACACCTGTAACCATGCCGAACACAGCAGTTAAGCTTCTTCACGCCGAGAGTAGTTGGTGGGAGACTGCCTGCGAGGGTAGGACGCTGCTGTGCTTTTTTAATATTCCGGCTTAGCTCAGTTGGTAGAGCGCTTGACTGTTAATCAAGATGTCGTCAGTTCGAGTCTGACAGCCGGAGTATTTTGGAGCGTTGTCCGAGTGGCTTAAGGAGCATGATTGGAAATCATGTATACGGGTTTAATCCTGTATCGAGAGTTCAAATCTCTCACGCTCCGTCAATTTCATGAATAATGTTGAAAACACCGCTAATAATATTAGCGGTGTTTTTGTATTTAATATAAAAATAATTAGAGTTTATTTACAATAATTATTAGGTAGTAATTTTTGATGCAATTTAAGTTGTACGTTGCTAATGATCAAAATCTTACTATTAGTTAAAAAGTTTGTTAGTACATTATTTATAATAACTATTCCTGCAAAGATAATTTAGACATTATCGTGAATGATCTGTTTATCAAATCTAAGCTCACTTTGATGACAGTAGAATGGCTAGTTATGTAAGAAAATTGACTGTAGACCAATTAAACATACTATTAATAATTTTGTTAATATTTAGAAGTTTATAGTATTGTAAAAATTATCATCAATTTGTCTGACATCCATAAGCAACATGTTTATTTTATTAAAATCAGCAAAGAGTCGCATTTCTAAGTCAATTATTGCTTCTTGGTCAATAATTTTTGGTTGATTAATTTTGCAAGCAATTTTCTTACTATGAATTAAGCGGTTTTCAGATTTACTATTTGCTTCATTACATGGCTTACGGCTTAGCATCGGTACATAATTGAAGTGATGAATTATTTTAATTTAGCTTTTCAATATTTATCTATTCATTTTATTGAACTAGGATTTAGTATTAATGGATAAAAAAATCTAATAATTTGAAAAAAATTATCAAAAAAAGATAGACAAATCTAAAGCCTTTTGCTATAGTATTAAGAGTAGTCATGAGATGACAGTGACCTGGAGGATTAGCTCAGCTGGGAGAGCATCTGCCTTACAAGCAGGAGGTCACAGGTTCGAGCCCTGTATCCTCCATAAATAATGGTGGTGTATCAAGTTACACCGCCATTATTTATGGAATTAATTAAATATTATTTTCCCAATTTAAGAAGGAATTCTTGCATTTTTGATAGTGCTTAGTATACTATTAATTGTGTTTTGATTCAGGCTATGACCCGTTGGTCAAGTGGTTAAGACATCGCCCTTTCACGGCGGTAACATGGGTTCAAATCCCGTACGGGTCACTTTGGAGGATTAGCTCAGCTGGGAGAGCATCTGCCTTACAAGCAGGAGGTCACAGGTTCGAGCCCTGTATCCTCCATCGTTCTAAGACTACCGAATCTACGGTAGTCTTTTTTTATACAGTAGAACGAATAATATAATATTTATCGGTTCAAGTCCTGAGAGGATCCACTGAGTAGTGGAGATGCCTTGTAACCGAATAGCTGTTGTCTATACAGGGGGACTATTATGGAAAAACGTTTATTTACCTCAGAATCTGTTTCTGAAGGTCATCCGGATAAAATCGCTGATCAAATTTCTGATGCGATTTTAGATGCAATTATTGCTAAGGACCCAACGGCACATGTTGCTTGCGAAACGATTGTTACCACTGGTATTGTGTATGTTTTTGGTGAGATTTCAACTAGTGCTTATGTTGATATTCAGTCAATTGTCCGTAAAACTGTTTTACGAATTGGCTATGACAAGCCCGAACTTGGGTTTGATGGCAATAATTGCGCTGTTTTAGTTGATATTGATGAACAATCACCTGATATTGCTGAAGGTGTTGATCATTCTCTTGAAACAAGAGAAGACAATTCTGATGAGGATGATTTAGATCAAATTGGTGCTGGTGACCAAGGATTAATGTTTGGCTTTGCAATTAAGGAAACACCAGAATTAATGCCGCTACCAATTTCGCTAGCACATCGTTTAATGCAGCAAGTTGCGCAATTGCGTAAAGATGGGACGTTGCCTTGGTTGCGTCCAGATTCTAAAGCGCAAGTTACGGTCGAATATGATGAGCAAGATAAACCTAAGCGGGTTGACACAGTGGTTATTTCAACTCAGACTGATGATCAAGTAACTAATGAAGAAATTCGCCAAGCAATGATTGAATTAGTTATCAAAAAAGTCATTCCAGCTCAATATTTGGATGCTCAAACTAAGTTCTTGATTAATCCATCTGGGCGTTTTGTTATTGGTGGTCCTAAAGGTGATTCTGGCTTAACTGGGCGCAAGATTATTGTTGATACTTATGGTGGTTATGCGCGTCATGGTGGCGGCGCTTTTTCTGGTAAGGATCCGACAAAAGTTGATCGTAGTGCCAGTTATGTCGCACGTTATGTTGCCAAAAACATTGTAGCTACAGGTTTAGCTTACCGCTGTGAGGTTCAACTTGCCTATGCGATTGGGGTAGCTCATCCGGTATCAGTTATGATAGATACCGCGGGAACCGGCAAGGTTAGTGATGAGTTATTAACTAAAGCAGTTCGGGCAATTTTCGATTTGCGGCCGGCAGGTATTATCAAAATGCTTGATTTGCAACGGCCAATTTATGAGCAGACAGCTGCTTATGGTCATTTTGGACGCACAGATATTGATTTACCATGGGAAAAAACTGATAAAGTTCAAGTATTACGAGATTTTGTTAACAAAAATAAATAATTTAATTTAAAGGAGGAGTAATTATGAAAAAAACAAACGTATCCATTGTTACGCTTGCGATTTTTATGACAACTTTTATGACTGCGATTGAAGGAACAATTGTTTCAACAGCAATGCCAACCATTGTTTCTGACTTGAATGGGTTAGAAATTATGAACTGGGTTGTCTCAATTTTCTTATTTATGACAGCTGTATCAACTCCTTTATACGGAAAACTGGCGGACAGCATTGGCCGTAAGCCAGTTTTTTTATTTGGAATTGCGTTGTTCGTCATTGGATCGGCACTCTGTGGTCAGGCTCATAACATGCTAGAGTTAATTTTGTTCCGTGTGATTCAGGGACTTGGTTCTGGTGCTGTTCAGCCAGTAGCAATGACGATTATTGCTGATTTATATACGTTGAAAAAGCGAACTAAAATGCTGGGACTTAATTCTGGCTTTTGGGGTGTAGCCTCGGTTATTGCTCCACTTTTAGGTGGCTTTATCGTACAAAATTTGTCGTGGCACTGGGTCTTTTATATTAATGTCCCAATTGGTTTGGTTGCTTTTTTACTAGTGATCTTCTTTCTGCATGAATCAAAAACCAAAACAAGCAGTAAATTAGATATTAAGGGTACCTGTTGGTTAATAGTCTTATTGTTATCGCTCATGTATGTTTTGCAAGAATTAGGCTCATTAAATTGGCTATTAACAGCTTTACTATTGCTTTTAATTATTGTTAGTGCAATTGCCTTTTATCATGTTGAAAGGAACGCAGAAGACCCAATAATGCCTCTGTCAATGTTGAAAGGTAAGGAGTTCTTAGCTGTCAATTTGATTACTCTGTTTATTGCAGGAGTTGTAATTGGCTTTGAGTTTTACATTCCAACCTGGATGCAGGGAATTAAGGGCACTAGTGCAACAGTAGCTGGTTTTGCGGTTACGCCAAGCTCGGTAATGTGGGTTGTTGGTTCGTTCTTAATCGGTGGGTTACTAAGTCGTTTTGGTGTTAAAAAGACTTTCTTTGGGATGCTGACAGTTTTAATTGTGGCTGACTGCTTCTTATTAATTGTGCCACTGCATACACCATTTTGGGTTTTCTGTTTGATTGCGACAATGAATGGTTTTGCTTTTGGTGCGATTTTAACGGCATCACAAGTGCGTTCACAGATCTTGGTAGCACCAGAAAATGTTGGGGTTGCAACTTCATTTAATACTTTAATGCGTTATTTAGGACAGACAATGATGGTATCAATTTATGGGATTACTTTTAATACAATTGTTGCCCAGCAGCTTGCTAAACACCCACAGCTGACACAGGGAATGATGAATAAAATTGTTTCTTCGGTTAAAGCTAAAGAACTAGCTGCTAACTTAGTGCCGCAATTGCGTCAAGTTTTGTTTAGTGCATTGAAAGGTGTCTATGTTGTTTCAATGGTTGCAATTGTTATTTCACTATTGATTAACTTTAGTTATCAAAGACGTCAAAAAAATTAGACTATTAAAAAAGCTGCTTATTAAAGCAGCTTTTTTTAATGCAATGTTATTCTTTTAAATAATAATGATACAGAATGGAATAGCCAATTAGAACAAAGGTAATTCCTTCTAAAAAGCCTCCAAGCACATCTGATGGATAATGCACGTGGGTAAAAATCCGAGTATAGCCAATTAATAATGGAAAACAAGTCCAAACAATACAAAGAATGGTTTTAACCGCTTTGTTTTTAATTAATAAAATTGTCAGCACGATTAAGATTCCAAATAATGTAGCACTACCAACTGAGTGTCCCGAAGGGAAACTATAGCCGTGAGCTGCAACCAAATGATGTACGTATGGTCTGTGACGTGCAATTGCGTGCTTAATGATCCAATTATAACCGTTAGCAGCAATCATTGTGCCAGCTGTAAACAGCGCGTAGGCATATTTTTTACAAATTACTAAAATCATAAATAAAATGATGGTTTCAACGACAATGACACTTGTGTTACCTAAATTCGTAAACGTAGTCGCAAATTTGACATTAGCTGGATTAGTATTGCAAATGAGCCCAATTATTGCTTGATCGAATTGATGAATGATTTGTTGGCCTGACGAAACTAAGAGTGCCCAGACTGCATAAAGAACCAAAAAAATGGTTGCCGGCACAATTGTGTCCTTTTCGACATGTGTTGTATTGTTCAAATGTTTTTCTCCCCTTGTTTTTTTTAGCATTTGTGGTAAATTATAATCATTATTGATAAAAAAATAAAGGTCAGGAACTAGTAGCAGTTCTATTTTTTCTTAGAGAAAAGCCGGTGGGTGCAAGGCTAAAAAAATAAATTGTGAACTGAGCCTGTAAAAAGCCTTTCGTTGTGCTAGCCGCGTTAAGGAGCGTTCAAGGGTCACGTCTGATGACGTGAAACTTAGGTGGTACCGCGATTATTCGTCCTATGATTAGTTTCATAGGACTTTTTTTATGAGGTGAGGATAGATGTACAATCACAAAGTCGTCGAAAAAAAATGGCAAGATTATTGGGCCAAAAATGATACTTTTAAAACGGGCAATGATCCGAAAAAGAAAAATTATTATGTAATGGATATGTTCCCGTTCCCGTCAGGTAAAGGACTGCATGTTGGTCATCCAGAAGGCTATACAGCAACTGATATTACTGCAAGAATGAAGCGGGCACAGGGCTATAACGTTTTATACCCAATGGGTTGGGATGCTTTTGGTCTGCCAACAGAGCAATATGCGTTAAAGACGGGTAAGGATCCGGCTATTGTTACTAAAGAAAATATTGCTACTTTTAAAGAGCAATTGCATAAGCTTGGCTTTTCATATGATTGGAACCGGGAAATTGCTACCTGTGATCCGAAGTATTACAAGTGGACACAATGGACTTTTGAGCAGATGTATAAGCATGGACTTGCTTATGAAGCCGAAGTTCCAGTTAATTGGTCACCGGATTTGGGCACAGTTGTTGCTAATGAGGATATTGTTGATGGTAAGACTGAGCGGGGCGGCTTTCCAATTTATCGCCGCAATATGAAGCAATGGATGCTCAAGATTACAGCTTATGCTGATCGACTTCTTGCTGGTTTGGACAAGCTTGATTGGCCAGAAAACGTTAAGGAAATGCAACGTAATTGGATTGGTCGTTCAGTTGGTGCCCAAGTTACTTTCAAGATTAAGAATTCTGATAAGACCTTCGATATTTTTACAACTCGCCCTGATACCTTGTTTGGTGCTAGTTATGCTGTGTTAGCCCCAGAAAATAAGTTGGTTGAAGAGATTACAACAGCTGAACACAAGGCTGAAGTTGATGCTTATGTTAAGGAAATTGAATCTAAGTCTGATTTGGAAAGAACTGACTTGAATAAGCATAAGACTGGTGCCTTCACGGGTGCTTATGCAATTAATCCTGTTAATAATGAAGAAATTCCTATTTGGATTTCCGACTATGTGTTAGCAACTTATGGTACAGGTGCTGTCATGGCTGTGCCGGCACATGATGACCGTGATTATGAATTTGCTCAAAAATTCAACTTACCAATTAAGGCTGTAATTAAGGGTGGCGACATTACTAAGGCAGCTTATACCGGTGATGGTGTTCACTTTGATTCAGAATTTTTAAATGGTTTAAAGATTGACGATGCCAAAAAGAAAATAGTTGCTTGGCTTGAAGAACACCATGTTGGTCAAAAGAAAGTCAATTACAAGTTACGTGATTGGGAATTCAGTCGGCAACGTTATTGGGGTGAACCAATTCCTGTTATTCATTGGGAGGATGGCGAAACAACTTTAGTTCCAGAAGATCAATTGCCATTAGTTTTGCCGCATGCAACAGATATTAAGCCATCTGGTACGCCTGAAAGTCCGCTTGTTAACTTGACAGATTGGGTTAACGTGGTTGACGAAAATGGCCGCAAAGGTAAACGCGAGACCAACACAATGCCTAACTGGGCCGGTTCATCATGGTACTTTGTCCGTTACGTTGATCCACATAATGACCAAAAACTTGCTGATTATGACTTGCTTAAAAAGTGGCTGCCAGTTGATTTGTACATTGGTGGGGCAGAACACGCAGTTCGGCACTTACTTTATGCTCGCTTCTGGAACATGGTTTTATACGATTTGGGTGTTGTGCCAAATGAAGAGCCATTCCAACGGCTGTATAACCAAGGTTTGATTTTAAAGAATCACGAGAAGATGTCCAAGTCAAAGGGCAACGTTGTTAATCCAGACGATGTCATTGATGAATATGGTGCAGATAGTTTGCGGATGTACGAAATGTTCATGGGTCCCCTTGATGCATCAATTGACTGGGATGATAATGGTCCTGCCTCAACTAAGAAATTCTTGGATCGGGTTTGGCGTTTATTTGTCAATGATCTGGACTTGAAGCCAATTCCACAAGAAAATATCGTTTCAGAAAATGATGGGACGTTAGATAAAGTTTATGCAGAAACAGTTAAGAAGGTCACTGAAGACTTTGAGGCATTGCACTTCAATACGGCCATTTCACAAATGATGGTCTTTGTTAATGCTGCACAAAAGGCCAAGACAATTCCACGAGAATATGCGGAAGGCTTCATTACCTTAATGGCACCAGTTGCACCACATATGATGGAAGAGATCTGGCAAGTTATGGGTCACGACCAATCAGTTACCTTTGCCAAATGGCCTACTTATGATCCAGACAAGTTGGTTGAATCAACAGTCGAGATTATGGTTCAGGTAAATGGTAAATTACGCGGTAACTTCAAGGCTGCTAAGGATACTGCTAAAGATAACTTGGAAAAACAAGCTTTGGCTTTACCGCATGTGCAAAAGTTCTTGGCTAATAAAGATGTTAAGAAAGTAATTGTTGTGCCGAACAAGATTGTGAATATTGTTGCCAAATAAATTTTAATTTTTCCTAAAATGGTTGATTATTTTGTTGAGAATAACAGGATTTACTTGCAGAATAGGATAGTTAGTACACTAGATTTAGGGAAAATTAATGAGAGAAAATAATTTGAAAGAACAAAACACGCAGGATACCTTTATTAAAGGTAGTGCGTGGATGACTTTTGGTTCAATTACATCACGGATTCTAGGTGCATTGTACATTATTCCGTGGTTTATCTGGATGCAGCCGTATGGTAATATTGCTAATGCCTTAACGGCGCGTAGTTATAATATTTATAGTATTTTTATTTTGATTTCTACTGCAGGAATTCCCGGTGCTGTTGCTAAGCAGGTCGCAAAGTATAACGCGTTAAACGAATACGGTATTGGTCGGAAACTATTTCGCAAGGGTCTGCTGTTAATGGTTATTTTAGGGATTGTTTCAGCGGCAATTATGTATTTTGCTTCACCTCTGTTGGCTTCAAATGGCTCGCGTAGCGATCCCAGACAAGTTGCAGTAATGCGAAGTTTGTCATATGCAATTTTAATTATTCCTATTCTTAGCATCATGCGGGGCTATTTTCAAGGTTATGCAGATATGATGCCGTCAGCAATGTCACAATTCATGGAGCAATTAGCTCGGGTTATCTGGATGCTGCTTACGGCTTACGTTATTATGCAGGTACAGCATGGTTCTTTTGTTGATGCCGTAGTGCAATCTAACTTGGCAGCAGCGATTGGTGCTGTTTTCGGAATTGTTGTTTTAGCATGGTTTTTACTGTCACGGCGTAAGAAACTGAATAATTTGGTTGCCAATTCCAATAATGAAATTGAAGTTTCAACTATGGGGCTTTTTGGTGAAATTATTGCTCAAGCGATTCCATTCATTATCATTGATGCCGGAATTCAATTGTTTTATTTGGTTGATCAGTATACGTTTCACCCAATGATTGCCAGTTTATTACAGGTTAAATATAATACGATTGAAACTTGGTATGCTTTGTTTGCTCTTAATGCTAATAAGCTAATTATGATCATTGTGTCACTTGCTAGTGCGATGGCAGTGACGGCAATTCCGCTGTTGTCTGCTGCACATGCTAGACATGATTTTCAGGGAATTGCTAAGCAGATTGGCAATACTTTAGATTTGTTTTTGTTTGTGATGATTCCGGCAGCATTTGGAATGGCGGCAATTGCCACACCGATATATACTATCTTTTATGGTTTTGACAAATTAGGGTCAGATGTTTTGTATCTGTCATCTTTTACAGCGATTAGTTTAGGTTTGTTCACGGTTTTAATGGCTATTTTGCAAGGTTTATCAGAAAATGGCTTGGCAATTAAATACCTAATTTTGGGCTTAATAATTAAAATAGTTGTGCAATATCCAATGATTTACCTGTTCAAAATTTATGGGCCGCTGATTGCGACTAATTTAGGGATGCTGGCAATTATTTTTCTATCACTTAAGCATCTACAGGTTAATTATAATTTTAATAGTGGGCGGACAAGTCGACGTTTTATTGGGATTACTGCATTTTCAATAATGATGTTTATCATTGTTCTAGCAGTTGAAAAATGCTTGGAAATATTCTTAAATCCAGCGGGAAGATGGCAGGCACTAATTATTGTTGCTGTTGCTGTCATAGTTGGCGGCATGTTCTATGTCTTTGTGGCAATTAAGTCTAATTTGGCCCAAAAGATTTTGGGTGACAAAATTGTCCCAATATTACGAAAATTACATCTGCAGTCATAGAAAAAGACATTATCACTTTTAATGTGATAATGCCTTTTTTGACTGTAAAATAATTTTAAGATTATTTTATGTGCCCCTGCCAAGGAACTTTATTGTAGCAATTGTAGTTGTTAAATGCAATTTAACGCCGATGAAATTCACCGTCTATTATATGATCGTGATTATGACTGTTAGAATTAGGCATAGCAAATGCAGCAATGATATACAGGAGCAATCCCCAACCAGTGAAGCAAGCAATGGCACCACCGCAAATTCTGGTCCAAGCTTTGTCCCAGTTGAAGTATTCAGCAATCCCGCCGAAAACACCAGCAATAATTTTGTATTGAGATTTTGTTAAACGCTTCTGCATTAGATGGTCCTCCTTTAAAGTTGCCGTTAACAAAAAAAGCTGATCATTATGATCAGCTTTTTGTTTTATATGCCCCGAAAAAGATTCGAACTTTCACTTAGTTGCCTAAACAGCGACCTGAACGCTGCGCGTCTGCCAATTCCGCCATCGGGGCGTAAATATTTTTAATCCAGTAATAATAATACCAAAAATTTGGTAAAATGTAAGCATAAAACGCAAATTAATTAAAAAATTTCGGATAAAGGAGAATTTATGACTTTCAAGCGTAAGTTTAATAAGTTAATTGTTGCTCTACTAGCGGCATTACTGCTAATGGTGCCAACGCAAGTTGAGGCAGCTAATGTGCCTAATAATTATCATAATGAGCAATTGAAGTTGAAGGTTAAGTCAGCGCTGGCAATTGATAGCAAGACTGGACAGCTTTTGTATGGAAAAAATATTAATCAACCTTTGCCAATTGCATCGATGACTAAATTAGTAACAGTTTATTTGACTTTAGCAGCTATTAAACAGGGCAAAATTTCGTGGCAAACGTTAGTTAAGCCAACACCCGCGATTGTCAAAGTAGCTAATAACAAAGATTTTTCCAATGTGCCCTTACATTTAAATCATGCGTACACAATTAAGCAACTCTATCAGGCAACTTTGATTGAGTCAGCTAATGGTGCTGCAATGCTGCTAGGCCAAGCTGTCAGTGGCACGCAAACGGCTTTTATCAAAAAAATGCGTGAGCAGCTACGTAAATGGGGGATTGAAGATGCGCAAATTTATACTGCATGTGGTCTGCCAAATAAGAGCATAGGCACTGCTGCATATCCTGGAATTACTGGTAATGCTGAAAACGAATTATCAGCTAAGGATATGGCAATTGTTGGGCAGCACATATTGGCTGCTTTTCCGCAGGTGATCAAAACAACGCGGCTTGCCCAGCTGGATTTTAGTGATAACAATGTTAAAACGCCGATGAGCAATTTTAACTGGATGCTTAAAGGCTTGCCGCAATATGATTCACATTTGCAAGTTGACGGTTTAAAAACGGGGACTACTGATGCTGCTGGAGCCTGTTTTATTGCTACAGCTAAGCATCAAGGCACCCGAATTATTACTGTTGTAATGGGTGCGCGGCACCGGGATGGCAATGATCCGTCGCGGTTTATTGAAACTAAAAAATTACTTAAATATGTATACGCTAATTATCATCCGATTATTTTTAATCAAAATGGGGTAATTACTGGTTTAACAAGTTTGCGGGTTAATAATGGTCAGGCACGCCAAATTAATATTGGTATGAAAGACAAGAGTTCGGTTTGGGCTCCTACTGGTGGCCAAAAGTTGCAGGTCAAATTGGCCAATTCACAAATTGATGCGCCAGTAACAGCTGGACAAACAGTGACTAAGTATATGTTTAAGTCAGGAGGAAGTAAACTAATTTCTTTGAACCAACCTAACGGTTTACAGCTGCCAGCTAAGGCACTGCAGTCAACAGGTAAGGTTAATTTTTTGATTCGTTTCTGGCGTTGGCTGTTTGGAGGTTAAAAATGGTTGCAATTACGGCAGATATTTTAACAACAGTGATTAAAAAGCGGCGTAGTAATACTCATAAAGGCAATTACGGTCGCGTATTATTAATTGGCGGCAGTGAAAATTATGGTGGTGCGATCATTATGGCTGCTGAGGGAGCTCTAAATAGTGGCGCAGGCTTAGTTGCGGTTGCGACACATTCGCTTAACGCCGCAGCATTACATGCTCGGGATCCAGAAATAATGTATGTTGACTGGCGCGACCGTAATTTACCAGTTTTAATTAAAAAAATGGATGTTGTTGTCTGTGGTCCTGGTTTAGGGTTAAGCCCATTTGCTTCAAAAATTATGCATTTGCTCTGCTCAAATCTGACGGAAAAACAAACTTTAGTGCTAGATGCCAGTAGTTTAGATCTAATTGCTCAAGATTATAATTTAATTCCGCAACTGGCAGGTAAAATCATTTTAACCCCCCACCAGATGGAATGGCAGCGGGTCAGTCAGATTAAAATTCCTTTTCAAGCTGATAGTGCGAATATCGCCACACTCAATAGACTTTTTCCGCGGCAAAATGCGGTGTTGGTGTTGAAATCTAACCATACGCATATTTATGATGGGCAGGGACAGATTTTTGTGAATCCATTAGGCAATCCCGGAATGGCAACTGGTGGTACGGGTGATACTCTTGCAGGAATTATTGGAGGCCTCGTTGCTCAATTCGGTAACAATCTTGATGTGATTTTGGCTGCAGTTTATTTGCATTCATTAGCTGGTGATCAGATTGCTCAAACTGATTATGTGGTAAGGCCAACTAAGCTTAGTGCACTTTTGCCACAAATAATGCGCAAATTTGCTAATTAAATTTCACAGCTGCACCCCTCTTTGTTGTAAAATAAGATTATCAATTAGGGAGAATTATTGAGGATGAAAAAAAGTCTGTTAAAGCCACTAACGTTTTGCTTTGTGATATTAATTTGTGTAATTAGTTTAGCGCGGCTTTCAATGCCTAATGTCGGTGCACCTTCATCAAAGCCTAAACAGCAGGAAGTTAAAACAACGGCAGTTAAGAAGAAAACAGCAGCTTCTTTTAGACCGTATCAGGATCCAGCTGATCTGCGGCAGCCACTAGATTGGCATCAATCTAGTGAATATAAGTCGTATCCTAAAATTAAGCGGCTTGAAAATGATATTACGATTCGGGTTTCACTTAAGGGCAATCGGGTTTATATTTTGCGTGATAATCGGCGGATTTATACGATGTTAGCTAGTGGGGGGCTTTTTAAAAAGGGTAAATCACTTACACCAACTGGCTCATTTAAAATTCAGGATAGTCGTGGTGATTCCTTCTATAATCCTAATTTAAATGAGGGTGCGAATAATTGGACCAGTTGGGATCCGAATAATGTATATTTATTTCATTCAGTACCCACAAAAGATGATGGGCAGTATAACGTCAAAGAAGCCAAAAAATTGGGAAAGACCCAAGGTTCACACGGTTGTATTCGTCTGAGTATCGCTGACTCACATTGGTTGCTAAAAAATATTAAGGTTGGTACCAAGGTAATTATTAAAGATAATTAATTGAAAAATGTTGGCGCGGTTCTTTTTTCCTGCTATAATTGGGATTTGAAGATGTTAGAAGTAGTAACCATTTTTTCTAGTTAAGCGAGTCTGCGGTTGGTGTGAGGCAGGTTAGGAAGATGGCTGAAGGCGTGTCTAACTAATAATTTAGTAAACTTAATAAGCGGATACTTTGTATCAATTAGAGTGGTACCGCGGGTAAAAACTCGTCTCTTCTTGCCAGTAGGGCAGGAAGGGGCTTTTTTATTAGATAAGTGAGGTTAAGGATGAATTTTAAGAATGAAGTTGTTGAGCTGCTTGCACCGCAAGTAGACTTACCTAAAGAAAAAATTGCAGCGTTAATTGAGCGTCCGAAAAATGAAAAAATGGGTGATTATGCTTTTCCTGCTTTTGCATTAGCTAAAACGATGCATAAAAATCCAGCTGAAATTGCTAAAGAAATTGCGTCACAACTTAGCAGTGCGGATTTTGCAGGTATTCAAGCAGTTGGCCCATATGTCAATTTTGCCATCAATCATGAAAAGTTGATTAACCAGACTTTGACTGAAGTTTTGGCCGAAAAAGAACATTATGGTGACCAAAAGTTAGGTGAGGGTAATGTTCCAATTGATATGTCTAGTCCTAACATTGCTAAACCGATGTCCATGGGACATTTGCGCTCAACAGTTATTGGTAATTCAATTTCAGAAACCTTAAAGAAAGTTGGCTATACACCAATTAAGATTAATTTCTTGGGTGATTATGGAACACAGTTTGGGAAATTAATCGCGGCTTACAAGCATTGGGGAGTTGAAGAAGACGTTAAAAAAGACCCTATCATGAATTTATTCAAATATTACGTTAAGTTCCATAAGGAAGCTGAAGAACATCCTGAGCTTGATGAAGAAGGCCGTGCTTGGTTCAAGAAGCTTGAAGATGGTGATCCTGAAGCAGTTAAGTTGTGGCAATGGTTCCGTGAGGTTTCATTAACTGACTTTAAGCGTATTTATAAGGAATTAGGTGTTACCTTTGATTCATATAAGGGTGAAGCGTTCTTTAATGATAAGATGCAACCAGTAATTGATGAGTTGCGGGAAAAAGGCATCTTGCACGAATCCCGTGGAGCTCAAGTTGTCGACATGGGTGAAGATGAAAATCCAGCGATGATTATCAAGTCAGATGGTACTAGTGTGTATTTGACACGTGACTTAGCTGCTGCAATTTATCGAATGAAGACATACAATTTTGTCAAAATGCTTTACGTTGTTGGGAATGAGCAGGCACAGCACTTTGTCGAATTAAAGGGTGTTCTGAAGAAAATGGGCTATAACTGGGCAGATACAATTAATCATGTACCATTTGGCTTGATTACTCAAAATGGTAAGAAATTGTCAACTCGTAAAGGAAATGTTGTTTTCTTAGATCAAGTATTAAAAGATGCCGTTTCATTAGCGCAAAAACAGATTGAAAATAAGAATCCTGATTTGGCTAATAAGAAACAAGTTGCTCATGATGTTGGTGTCGGTGCCGTTATTTTTCATGATCTAAAGAATGATCGGACAGATAATTTTGATTTTAACTTGGACGAAGTTGTCCGGTTTGAAGGTGAAACAGGCCCGTATGTACAATATACTAACGCACGGGCTCAAAGCGTTTTGCGTAAAGCTGCTAAATTAAATCAAGCACCTGACTTAACTAATCTGAACTTGAGTGATGATTGGTCCTTTAGTGTGGCTAAAGCCTTAGCTGATTTCCCACGAATTATTGCACGTAGTAGCGAAAAATTTGAGCCGTCAATTATTGCTAAGTATGCACTAGATTTGGCTAAGAAATTTAATAAGTATTATGCCAATATTAAGATTTTGACCAATGATGAGCAAATCAATGCGCGACTTGCACTAGTTGAAGCAACTTCAATTGTTTTGACAGAATCGCTTAGATTATTGGGTGTAAATGCTCCTAAAGAAATGTAAAGTAAGATAAATATTTTAAAACAGCGCTTACATAAAATAAAAGATTGTTCAATGATTAATTATTACGGTACAATATCTATGTAAGTTTTTATAGGAGGTATTTTATTAATGGCTTATTTAGATAACGGTAATCAAATCTTTAAAGATGCTCGTAAAAACCATTATGCAATTGGTGCATATAACACTAACAATTTGGAATGGACACGTGCAATTTTGCGTGCAGCTGAAGAAACTAGAACTCCAGTTTTAATTCAAGTTTCAACTGGTGCTGCTAAGTACATGGGTGGCTACAAGATCGTTAAGGATATTGTTGAAGACACAATGGACTCAATGAACATTTCAGTTCCAGTAGTTTTGAATTTGGACCACGGTGACTTTGAATCAGCTAAGGAATGTATTGCACTTGGCTATTCTTCAGTAATGTTTGATGGTCATGCATTGCCAACTGACGAAAACCTGGCTAAGACTAAGGAAATTGTTAAGTTAGCACATGAACGTGGAATTTCTGTTGAGGCTGAAATTGGTAAAATTGGTGAGAACCAAGGTGCTGATGGTGGTGAATTAGCATCAGTTGAAGATGCTAAATTGTTCGTTGCTGCTGGTGTTGACAAGCTTGCTTGTGGTATTGGTAACATTCACGGTGTTTATCCAGAAGGCTGGAAGGGCTTGAACTTTGATCGTCTGAAGGAAATTGCTGATGCAGTTTCAGTGCCATTAGTTTTGCATGGTGGTTCAGGTATTCCAGAAGACCAAGTTAAGAAGGCTATTTCTCTTGGAATTTCTAAGGTTAACATTAACACTGAATTCCAATTGGCCTTCCAAGGTGCTACTCGTAAGTACTTCGAAGCTCACAAGGATGAAGATAAGGGCAACAAGGGTTATGACCCACGTAAATTGCTTTTGCCAGGTACTGAAGCTATTACCGATGCCATGAAAGAAATGATTGGCTGGTTAGGTACTCCTTCAATTGATGAAGAACTTAAGAATGCTGCTTTTGATAGAAGCTCATTGAACGAAGAATAATTTAGCTTGATAATTAATAGCAGTTCTATTTGACTAATGAAATTATTCAAGGCAATTTGCCTCTTAAATCCTAAAGCTGATTACTTTAGGTAGTTTTAAAGCCTCCGTGTTAGTTCACGGGGGCTTTTTAGCACTTTAAAAGTTGTCGTCAAACTTTTTTGGGGGGAATAAATTTAGTTTCTAATAATTGCTTCAATTCTTATGATCTTGTTGACTCTAACCTTGCGTCAACCTTTATAGTTATGAATAGGAGGTATAGATATTGATTACTAGCAAAAAAATTCAAGAATTAACTGGCTTATCTGCACGAACTTTGCGTTATTATGAGCAACTTGGTTTGATTAAGCCCGAGCGTGATTCTACATCAAATTATCGTCAATATCAGGAAAATGATGTAACGACTTTGCAACAAATACTTATCTTTAAAAAGATGAACTTCAGACTGAGTGTCATTAAAGATATTTTACAAAATCCAGAATTTGATCTTGATGAAGCTCTAAAGATGTCTATGAGGCAGCTCGAGAAAAATTTGCTAAACTATCTGAAAATTCATACCGTGAGTTAGTTAATAATGAAACAAAGTTAATTCAAAATTTGCATACTATGTTACTTAATCCTGAAAAAGAAGTGGACCTAAAAGCAAGTATTTTTGCGGAACACCAGGCATGGCTTAAACAATTATTGCCGCAGTATACGACTAAAATTCACTCTGGGATTATCCAACTCTACCAATGTGATAGTCGTTTTAGTGCGTATTATGATAAGCAAGCTGGTTCAGGTGCAACTGACTTGTTAGTAAAAATTTGTCAATCGTTTCTGGCATAAAGCAGTCTCCTTTTCTCAAATGGAAGAGGAGACTTTTGTATATCTTAAAATTTAATCTTTTTCTGTGGTAACTTAACTTGAACTTTATCAAAGGAAAAAGGCTTGTTAAACGACATTTGGTAGGCAGTTAAATGTAAAAATTCGTCTGACTCACATACGGGATTGTAAAGAGGATCGCCAACAATCGGGCAGCCAATGGCAGCTAAGTGGACACGGATTTGGTGTGTGCGGCCGGTTTCAAGTCGTAATTTAATTAGTGCCGTGTCCGTAAATTTATTTAAAACTTGATAGTGGGTGACTGATGTTAATCCATCTTCACGAAACATTCTTTTACGTTGGTCATCAGGGTCTTGACCAATTGGCAGAGAAATTGTCCCATTTGGCAATAAATTCTCTGCGTGATTAACGACTGCAAGGTATTCACGATGAAAAATTTTGGTGGTTAATTCGCGATTAAGAATTGGGACAACAGCCGGATTTTTAGCGACTAGCAGCAAGCCACTAGTTAACATATCTAAGCGGTGGACAACAAACGGACTAAAGCCTAAGTAAGTAGCACAGTCGTTTAATGCAGTATCAGCTTCAGCTAAATTAGGATGTGTCTTTTGCCCAGCTGGTTTATTGATTATTAATATGTCTTGGTCTTCATAAATGATGTCGGGCAAGTTGCCACTGGCTGGATAAGTACCTTGTTGAGAATCAACGCAATCCAATTCCAATTCAATTTTGTCATTGGGATAGACTAATTGGTTAAAGTAACGATAACTGCCATTAATGTGGATTTTTTGCCCAATGCGTAAGAAATGACGCCATTTGCGTGGGATTAAAAGTTGACGTAACAAGTCGCTGACAGAACATGGTTTGAGATTTTTAGGATAATTAAGTGTAAAATAATAGCTCATAAATATTTATTAAGTCTTTTTGTAAGAAAAACTAATCCTCTTTGAATATGATACAATTTTAGATGTTTTTAAAAGGAGCAGATTAAATGGACAATAATGAACCAAAGAAAAACGGCTTAAGCAGTGCGTGGCACCGCTTCGATAACCGCTTTTATATCGGTCGCTGGATCATCTTGATCGCGCTTACTATGATCCTTTTGGTTTGTACGTATTATACCGTTAAAGTAAAAACATCAAATATTTCTAATTTAAAGGCCTCTTTGTCAACAACGACTGCCATTTACGATTACAAAGGACAAAAAGCTGGTTCGCTTTATTCACAAAAAGGTTCTTTTGTTGAATATAATAAAATTTCACCAAATGTCAAGAATGCAGTTATTTCAACAGAAGACCGGACATTTTGGACTAATCCCGGTTTTAGTGTAAAAGGAATGGCGCGTGCTGCTCTTGGGTTAGTTATCCATCGAGGTCAAATTTCTGGTGGGGGTTCCACGATTACACAGCAACTTGCCAAGAACTCATTATTGACGCAACGGCAGACTTTTTCGCGTAAATTAGAAGAATTATTTTTTGCAATAGAAATTACCCACGTTTATTCTAAAAAAGATATTTTGACCATGTATTTAAATAATGCTTACTTTGGCAATGGCGTTTGGGGTGTGCAAGATGCCAGCAAAAAATATTTTGGTAAAAATGCGAGTCAATTGACGGTTGGTGAGGGTGCAACTTTAGCTGGAATTTTGCGAAATCCAAGTAAGTATAATCCGATTGATCACATGTCATATGCGCTCTCACGACGTAATTTAATTTTAAGCTTAATGGTAGCAAATAAAAAGTTATCTGCCAAACAGGCCCAACAAGTGCAGCAGCAAGGCTTGATGCTGAATGATACTTATCACAATCAAAATGGTTATCGTTATCCTTATTTCTTTGATGCAGTAGTTGATGAAGCAATTAACCGCTATGGTTTAAGAGAAGAAGATGTGATGAATAAAGGCCTGAAGATTTATACTAGTTTGAATCAAAATTATCAACAACAGCTGCAGGACAAGTTCAACCAAGATTGGCTCTTTCCGCAAAATGCTGCTGATGGAACTAAGACTCAAGGTGCAAGTGTAGTGATGGATCCGACAAACGGAGCAGTACGGGCAGTAATTGGTGGT